>CBIHLW010000264.1:0-4761 GCA_966210755.1 uncultured bacterium | reverse complement strand
GACGGCGGGGTCCGCCTGGTTTTCGGCACAGAAAAACCTGAAGAACCGATTGCCCCTGGAAAAGAAGGAAAGATATCCGCAAAATTCGACAGTAAAAATCAACCTGCAGGAACCAATCAGAAAAGTGTAACGGTAATAGCCAATACAAAAGATAAGTCGGCACACTATCTTACTTTCAAAGTAGACCTTTCAGAAAAATAATTCTCAATCATTCAATTACTCAATATGTATTTATTACAGTCTGGCGGTGGATTCGGTATCACCCCTATTTTTTTCGCTTTAATGATCCTTGTATTCTGGTTGTTTTTTATTCGTCCGCAGGCGAAAAAACAAAAGCAGCAGAAAAAATTTTTAGAAGAATTGCAGAAGGGTGATAAGGTGGTGACCATTGCCGGTATCCACGGAACTGTGAACCGGGTAAATGAAGATGGCACACTTCAGCTCGAGATCAACCCAGGAAGTTATATAAAGCTCGAGAAATCTGCGATCTCTATGGATTGGACCTCGCAGATCAATAAACCTGCCGTTACAACAGAAAAGAAATAAGCAGAGAGCTGCGGGCCATTAGCCGTTAGCGAAAATGTTTTAAAGTATAGAATCCCGGCATAAGCCGGGGTTTTTTTTACCTGAAGTTCATAATTACCAGCTATTGGCCAGGGGCTCATAGCTAATGGCTGTTTAACCCTAACTTCGTTCTCATGCTTCGAATTGGTCTTACGGGAGGAATTGGTTCAGGAAAGTCTACTGTAGCCAAAATGTTTGAATTACTTCATGTTCCTGTTTTTTACGCTGATGCTGCTTCTAAAAAATTATATCAAACAGATCAGGAACTGATTGCCAGCATCAAAAAGTATTTTGGTGAAGACCTGTATGTGAATGGTCAGCTTGACAAACAAAAACTTGCTTCCATAGTTTTTTCAGATCCGTCCAAACTTGAATTGCTTAACCAGCTTGTTCATCCTCCTACCATCCGTGATGCTGAGAACTGGATGAAAAAACAAACATCTCCATATGTAATTAAAGAAGCTGCCCTGATATTTGAAAGTGGGTCATCGGCCGGACTTGATTTTGTAATTGGAATAAAGGCACCACTTCACCTTCGTATCAAAAGGGTAATGGAACGCGATCATGTAACCAGGGATGAAGTATTGAGCAGGATGAACAGGCAAATAGATGAAGATATCAAAATGCGTTTGTGTGATTTTATTATTGATAACAGTGAACAGGTATTGGTAATTCCGCAGGTGTTGGAATTACATCATTATTTGCTGGGGCTCAATAAATGATATACCAGCTGGTGAAAAGATGATGAAGATTACCGCGCCAACACATTAAATTTTATTTTAGCCTTCCCAGGGCTTCTTCGATCCTTTCAAAACCCTTTTCAATATTCAGCATACTATTAGCATAAGAAATCCTGATACAACGGTCATCGCCAAAGGCCGAACCTGTTACTGTACTTACATGACCTTTGTTCAAAAGATACATGCACAGATCATCAGCATTTTTCACCACTTCATTTCCATCAGACTTTCCAAAATAATAATCCACCCGTGGAAAAGCGTAAAATGCACCATCCGGTTCAGCAAATTCAAAACCTTTTAAACGGGTCATCAATTCCATAACCCTTTTGCGCCGGTTGGTGAATTCATCTATCATTTTGTGGGTGGCTTCCAGAGATGAAGTAAGGGCAACTATGGCTGTTCTTTGCGTTACAGCATTGGTGCCGCTGGTAAATTGTCCCTGAAGTTTTTCACAACCCCTGGCAATTTCAGCCGGTGCAGCCAGGTATCCGAGTCTCCAGCCGGTCATGGCAAAACCTTTGCTGAGACCATTGATCACAATGGTCTTTTCCTTCATGCCTTCGAATTGGGCTATGCTTTCATGTGCGCCATTAAAATTGATGTATTCATAGATCTCGTCGGAGATAACAAGTACCTGGGGATGCTTATTAAAAATTTTGGCCAGTTCCGATAATTCATCCTTTGTATAAACTGCTCCGCTTGGATTGCAGGGAGAGGAAAATATAAAGAGTCTGGTTTTAGGCGTGATGGCTGCTTCCAGTTCGGAGGGGGTGATCTTATATCCTTTTTCCAGGGTTGTCCTCATGAGTTTCACTTCACCGAGGGCCAGTTGAACAAGGGCTGCATAGGTAACCCAGAAAGGAGTAGGTATAAGCACTTCATCGCCTTCTTCAATAATACTCAGAAAGGCATTGGCTAAACTGTGCTTGGCTCCGGTGGAGACCACTATGTTCTCGGGTTTATAATCAAGGTTATTATCTCTTTTCAATTTCAGGCAGACGGCTTCACGGAGATCCAGGTATCCGGCAACCGGAGTATAGTGGCTCCAGTTTTCATCAATAGCTTTTTTGGCTGCTTCCTTTATGTGCCGGGGTGTATCAAAATCAGGTTCGCCCAGGCTGAGGTCAACAATATCAATCCCTTTTGCTCTTAGTTCTCTTCCAAGTCTGGCCATTTTCAGCGTTTCGGGCTCACTGAAACGGTTTAGTAAAGTTGATAATATCATTTGATGGGTTATGATGGCCGCAAAAATATCGGAAATAGGTGAATGTAGAACTACAAGCCCGGATCTCCGGTTTTTGAGATACGGTCATCCTTGAACAGGCGCATTCAAAAAATGAAAGAATTATGGCATGTAAACTGTCCGGGGTTGGAACCGGCCGTTGCTGCTTTCTTTAAAATATCCCTAAATACCCTTGAAAAGGCCTAATTAATCGTTTAAATCCCTGATAATTAAAGGCCGGAATTAAGGTGAAAAAACTATCTTTGCCAACTCTTAAAAAACCGTGTATGCAATTGAAAGGCCTGGTTCGCTTTTTTACCATTCTGCTTATTCTTTATTCGATCTATGAATTATCATTTACCTGGGTTGTTCGCAGTCATGAAAATAAACAGGAAGCAAGAGCAGAACAATTAGTCAAAGCTAGTTTTGCCAATGCTGATAGTGCCACAAAGGCAGCAGCTAAAGATTCTATTTACAAAAAATTATTGAATGATACCGGCGATGAAACCGTTCATTATGGGTTTACCGGTGCTATCAGTTATGACAAGGCCAAACAAAACGAATTGAACCTTGGTCTTGACCTTAAAGGTGGTATCAATGTAACCCTGGAGGTTGACCTTTCTGGTATGATACGTTCTATGGCCAATAATTCAAAAGACCCAAGGTTTTTGAAAGCCATTGAAAATGCCAATAACAGGAAAGCCAACAGCGGTACCGATTATATTACCCTTTTTATTGAAGAATATAAGAAACTGAATCCTGATGGAAGGCTTGCGGCCTTATTTTCCGCTGCCAACAGTGACAGGATCAAGCCGGGAGACAGCGATGCCAAAGTTGAAAGTGAATTGCGCAAATCTGCCAACGAAGCCTTTGATATCACCTATCGCAAGCTTGTTCAGCGTATCGACCAGTTTGGAGTGGCACAGCCAAATATCAACCCTGATGCAGAACGTGATATCATTACAGTTGAACTGCCGGGTGTTCAGGATATTGAACGTGTACGCAACAACCTCCAATCATCTGCTAACCTTCAATTCTGGGAAGTATACCGCGATGATGAGATCATGCAATATTGGGCAGCTGCAGAACAGGCCTATTCAAATTATGTAAGTGGTATTACACCTGCCTCACCCAGCAGCGATACATCAAACGCCAATGATACAACCGGTGTGGCTGATGATACCACATCTAATGCGGTGGTGAAAAATGATTCAGTTCCTGCAGTAGCAGCGCAGTCACTTGCTGCAGAATTTCCTGAACTGGTGCAATCAGGTTATCATGAGATTGCCATCAGGGACACAGCTCAATTCAGAACTGTATTGAACAATGCTATACTAAAGGTGTTTCCTCCTGATGCAAAAGTTCTTTTTGGAATACCTGCTATGCAGGGAACAACCAAAAGTAAAAATGTTCCTATCTATATTATCAGAACGAAAGGAAGCGATAAAGCACCTATCGAAGGCGATGTAGTAACTACCGCCAGCCAGGTATTTGACCCGGTAACCAACAAGCCTACAGTTTCTATGGATATGAATCATAATGGTTCGTTGAAATGGGAAGCCATGACGGAAACCAGTTATCTGGAAAAAAGGCCTATTGCCATCGTAGTAGACGATATTGTTTATTCTGCTCCAATAGCCAATGATGGAAAGATCACCGGTGGACGTACCTCCATATCAGGTAATTTTTCTCTGGAAGAAGCACAGGATCTTGCCAACATTCTCAAGATCGGACGCCTCTCCGCCCCTGCCAGGATTGTTCAGGAGCAGGTAGTGGGACCAACACTTGGACAAGATGCCATTACAGGAGGCATCACTGCATTTGCACTTTCATTTATCGTGATCTTTCTCCTGATGCTGGTTTATTATAATACCAGCGGATGGGTTGCCAATATTGCCCTTATTCTGAACCTGCTCTTTACAATTGGTGTACTGACAGGTCTGGGTGCCACACTTACCGCTCCCGGAATCGCCGGTCTGGTATTGACCATTGGTATGGCAGTAGACACCAACGTATTGATATATGAACGTATCAAGGAGGAACTCACCAAAGGAAAGAGTTATATACAATCTGTAAACGAAGGTTATAAACGATCGCTTCCTCCGGTATTGGATGGTCACGTTACCACCTTACTGACCGCTATAATTCTTTTCTCTTTTGGATTGGGCCCCGTAAAAGGATTTGCCACTACCCAGATCATTGGTCTTTTACTTTCTTTGTTCTGCGGTATCCTGG
>CBIHLW010000263.1:0-4766 GCA_966210755.1 uncultured bacterium | reverse complement strand
GAAATTGATGCCATTGGCCGTGCACGCGGAAAGAACATGATGATGAGTAACGATGAAAGAGAAAGCACACTGAACCAGCTGCTGGTGGAAATGGATGGATTTGGAACAGACGTGGGCATCATTGTACTGGCGGCCACTAACCGTCCTGATGTTCTGGATACCGCTCTATTGCGTCCAGGCCGTTTCGACAGACAGATCACCATTGACAAGCCGGATGTAAAGGGCCGTGAAGCCATCTTCAAAGTGCATCTGAAACCAATTAAGGTGTCTGAAAAAGTTGATATTCATAAACTGGCAGAACAAACCCCGGGATTTGCCGGTGCCGATATCGCCAATGTATGTAATGAGGCAGCGTTGATTGCCGCCCGTAAGAATAAACTGGCCGTGGATATGAGCGATTTCCAGGATGCGGTGGACAGGGTAATTGGCGGTTTGGAAAAAAAGAATAAGATCATTTCTCCTGATGAAAAAAAGATCATCGCCTATCACGAAGCAGGTCACGCTATTTGCGGGTGGTTCCTTGAACACGCTTACCCATTACTGAAAGTTACCATTGTACCCAGGGGTACGGCTGCATTGGGATATGCCCAGTACACTCCAAAAGAACAATACCTCTATAATACGGATCAGTTGAATGACCAGATCTGTATGACGCTGGGCGGCCGTGCAAGTGAAGATATTTTCTTTGGAAAGATTTCAACCGGCGCACAGAACGACCTTCAGCAGATCACCCGGATAGGATATGCCATGGTTACGGTTTACGGAATGAATGAAAAGGTGGGAAACATTAGTTTCTACGACCCTCAGGCAGACCAGACCTTTACCAAACCTTATTCCGAAGAAACTTCTAAAATGATTGATGAGGAAGTGAGAAAGCTGATTGATGAAGCTTACATAAGAACAAAGGAATTGCTTACCGAAAAGAAAGCGGAAGTTGAAAAGCTCGCTGAAGCTTTACTTGATAAAGAAGTTTTATTTCAGAGTGATGTTGAAGCGCTGATAGGTCCGCGTCCGTTTGAGGATAAGCACCTGCTTGATGTTGAGCCAAACGAAAAACATCCTGAAGGTGGAATAAGCGAGGGCGTGCCTCCTTATGATCCCAATGTTACCAATCAGGCTCCTACATCAAAATGAACCATTCTACAGCAAAGAATAACATATTGAAAAAGATCCGCATGGCGTTGTCACATACAACGCCATTGCCTTTTCCCAAAGCTGAGCGAAACGAAAATGTATTTCAATCAGCTCAGCAGGATCCTGTAGTAGAATTTGCAGAACAATTCACACAGCTCCTGGGTAAGTTTGTTTTTTGTATTGATCAACACGAACTGGAAGAACAATTTACCAGGCTCTGTAACCAGAACGAGTGGACAAAGATCTTTTGCAGTGAAGAAAAATGGAGATCCCTGATCCATCCAAAGATCATGCATAACGATATTTCAGATTGTGATGCTTCGATTACAGGATGCGAATTCCTGGTAGCCCGCACAGGGAGCATTATAATGAGCGCTACCGGCCAGGGAAGATTGCCTTCGGTGTACGCACCCGTACATGTTTGCATCGCCACCACATCTCAACTCGTATATGATATAAAGGATGGTTTAACAGGTTTAAAAAATAAATACAGGCAAAACCTCCCCTCACTGATCACCTTTGCAACAGGGCCCAGCAGAACCGCCGATATAGAGAAAACCCTTGTTGTTGGTGTTCATGGGCCAAAAGAAGTATATTGTTTTGTTGTTGATGACCAGCAATCCTAGAATTTTTCATGCAGCTTCCACCTGGTAAAAAAATATTCTTTCTCTCCGATTTTCATTTGGGCGCACCCAATGCCGAAAGTTCCATGCAAAGAGAAAGGATCATCATTCGCTTTTTAGAAAGTATAAGAAATGAAGCCCATACCATTTTCCTGGTGGGTGATATGTTTGACTTCTGGTATGAATACCGCAAAGTAGTTCCCAGAGGATTTGTACGGTTGTTGGGAAAGATGGCAGAACTAACCGATGCAGGCATTCAAATACATTTTTTTGTAGGCAACCACGATATGTG
Organism: uncultured bacterium; assembly: GCA_966210755.1. Taxonomy (GTDB): domain Bacteria; phylum Bacteroidota; class Bacteroidia; order Chitinophagales; family Chitinophagaceae; genus Flavisolibacter. The sequence goes on along the minus strand of CBIHLW010000263.1, from coordinate 2,717 downwards.
GATGAAAAATTATTTCCAGGAAGAACTCAACATCCCTGTTTATTTCGAACCAAAAGAATTTGTATTCAATGACCTCAAATTCCTGGTTGGGCACGGAGATGGCCTGGGCCCGGGTGATCACGGCTATAAAAGATTAAAAAAGATATTCCGTAATCCGGTTTGCCAATGGCTTTTTGGCATATTGCCACCTGCCATCGGTATGGGAATTGCTAATTATGCCAGCAGAAGAAGCAGGGCATCAACCGGGCAAACCGAAGAAGTTTTTCTTGGTGAAGAAAAAGAATGGCTGCTTATTTACAGCAGGGAGGCCAGCCTTACAAAAAATTTTGACTTTTTCGTATTTGGACATAGACACCTGCCCATAGATTACCGTCTTGATAATGGGAGCCGTTATATCAACCTTGGTGACTGGATCAGTTATTTTACCTATGCATGCTTCAATGGAGATGAAATGGAAGTAAGATCCTTTACCGGGAGAAATGATAAAATAATTAAGAACTGGTGAGAAAAATTGCAATCAATATTGTTTTAGTATTCATGACGCTTGTGTCAACCGCGCAGGATTCCTCATTTACACTGGTAAGGACCTATGAGGGGGATATTGCTGGAGCCGCAATGGATAACCTCGACAATCTTTACATAGTTTCATCCAACGGCCAGGTAAGAAAATTCAATTCATCGGGTGATTCAACAGGTTTGTATAACCAGGTAAGGAATTTTGGCCAGTTAAGTTCCATTGATGTATCCAATCCATTAAAGCTTTTACTTTTCTATAAAGATTTTTCAACCATTGTTACCCTCGACAGGTATCTTTCTCCCATTTCAACCATTGACCTCAAGAGATTTTCAATCTTGCAGCCTGTGGCTGTTGGTCTTTCGTATGATAACAATATCTGGGTATATGATGAATATGATCATAAGCTCAAAAAAATTGATGAGCAGGGAAATAATTTAATGGAGACCGCCGATTTCAGGAGTGTTTTCAATCAAACCATTTCGCCGCAAAAGATCATTAACGACAACGGGCTGGTATACCTGGCAGACACCCTCAATGGTGTATTTGTATTTGATAATTATGGGTCCTTTCAGAAAAAAATACCGTTGGTAAACTGGCAAAGCATTGCCATAAGCAAGTCCAACATCATCAGCACTTCCAATGAATGGATAAGCGTATACAACCCATCCAGTTTTATGGAGACAAAAAAAAGGAATCCCTTTTTTGCGCCCTACCTTCATTCTTTTACAACTACAAACAAACTGGTTACTTTTACCAATACAAAATTGCAGGTTTGGCAATACAGGTTTTAGAGTACGCTAAACAATAATTTTATTTCAAAGCCCGGGTATGAATGATTTTTTTGACAGGCAGTTTTTAAATAACCCTGTACGTGATTATTTCTGGATATTGGGGATCATCCTCTTTGTGCTGTTACTGAATAAGGTAATATCAAGATACCTTGCTGTACTGCTTTGTAAGATCTTCAAAAAGACCTGGAAAACTTTCGACCAGAAAAAATTTGTTGACCTGATCGTTCACCCCCTGGGCACTTTCCTGGTAATCACGGTGTCAATAATTGCATTTTACCGGTTAAATTTTCCCGAAGAACTTAATATAACCCTTTATAAATACAGGCTTCAAAGGATCATTCTTACACTTGCCATCATCATACAGATCATTGCATTTACCTGGCTGATGTTAAGGGTGATTGATTTCATTGCCAGTGTGCTGGAATCAAAAGCAAATCTTACTCCGCAACAAACCGACAACCAGCTGATCGTTTTTTTCAGAGATTTCCTTAAAGTGATCATGTCCATAATTGGCATGGTGATGTTGCTCCATTTTGCATTCAATTATGAGGTAGGCAGTCTGTTAACCGGCTTAAGTATTGTAGGTGCCGCTATTGCACTGGCCTTAAGGGAAAGTCTTGAAAACCTCATAGCCTCCTTTGTGATCTTTTTTGATAAGCCATTTACCACCGGTGATTTTGTAAAAGTGCAGCATGTATCCGGAACGGTGGAAAGGATTGGATTAAGAAGCACCAGGGTCAGAACCATTGATAAATCCTATGTTACGGTTCCCAATAAGCAAATGGTTGACAGCATCCTTGATAATGTTTCCCTCCGTTCTCAAATAAGAGGGGAGATCAATTTGTTCATCAATCTTGAAACCACTCCGGGAAGGATAAAAGAACTGTCGGAAGCTATAAGGACCCATTTAAGTACTGTGCAGGAAGTGCAAAACCACAATATATTGTTCAATGATATCAGGTTACAGGCTTATATCATTTTTATTGAGTTCTTTACTCCCCCGATTGAGTACGCAAGGTTCCTTGCTATCAAACAGGATCTGAACTACACCATCCTTCAGAAAATGGAGGAACTGAATATCAGAATAGCAGCAGAAGGAAAAGATATATCAATAATACCCTGAGAAAATCCAAAGCTGTTTATTGGCCTAACACCTCTCCCAGCTCTTTATCAAACATCCCGTATTTCCCGTGCTCTACAACACGGCCGGTTTCTATGCCATTTTTCATTACAATAATGGTTGGCACTCTTGTAACATTGAAGGCTTCGGTGAGGTGGTGAATGGTTTTTTTACTGCGGTCAACGCCAATCAGTGTTATATGAGCCGGTGCAATGCCTGCAGCATCGGTTAAAGCAAAAAATTTAGGAAGGATGTTTTGTGTATCACTGCACCATGTTCCGCCAAATAC
>CBIHLW010000262.1:0-4785 GCA_966210755.1 uncultured bacterium | reverse complement strand
CTGCAAAACAAATGTTTCATTAGGATTATTGCAGCCAGTAAGTATCCATATTAATATTATCAACCTGGTTTTCATATTACATAAATTAGTACAGCTATAGATAAAGTACCAATATGAAGAAGGTCTAAATATAAATATTCAACTTATTGAGCGTTCGGGATTTGGTTGTATCAAATATTTTAAGAACGAAGGTTTACCCGTACTTTTTTAACTCAAATACCCATTAAACAATAATGCTGCCAGTGCACCACCAATCAGCGGACCCACAACAGGCACCCATGCATATCCCCAGTCGCTACTACCCTTTTTACCCAATGGCAATATCGCATGCATGATCCTTGGTCCAAGATCCCTTGCAGGGTTTATGGCATAACCGGTGGGTCCACCAAGACTTAAACCAATTCCTAATACCAATAAGGCAACAGGCAGGGCATCGAGCGCACCTAAACTGCTTGAAGGTGATACAATAAATAAAACAGCAAATACCAAAACAAAAGTGCCGATGATCTCTGATATTAAATTCTGTAACGGATTGCGGATGGCAGGGCCTGTGCTGAAGGCAGCGAGTTTTGCAGCTACATCGTCCGTGGCGGTGAAATGCTGACGATAAGATGCCCACATTACAAATGCTCCCAACATAGCACCCACCATTTGACCACCTATATACTGTGGCACTTCAGACCATTCAATTTTTTCAAGCATGGCAAAAGCCAGGGTCACAGCCGGATTAATATGCGCACCACTTGGTTTGGATGCTACAAATACGCCCACAAATACAGCGATCGCCCAGCCAAATGTAATCACGATCCATCCGCTGTTTTGTCCCTTTGTTTTATTGAGCACTACGTTGGCATCAACACCGTTCCATAATTAAATAAGTAAAATGGTGACGATTTATTCGCCAGTGAAATTGTTCATTGGAAATGTTTTGGTTTGATTGTGAAAATAAGATTTGTATCGTTAGTTTTTTTGAGTTTGTCACTTCCTAAACTCAGCTCTTTACAGGATGACAAATTCAAAGTGTTTCAAATTAAACATAATTACTGCAAAATCATAGATAGAGAATAACATCATTCAATATCCTACTGGAAATCATACCGTCCACGCCTGGGCCGCCTTAACTGCTCTTTGCCAATTATCCTGATGACCCGATCTTACGTTCTGATCCATCGATGGCACAAATTCTCTTTCCTTCTGCCAATAAGCTTCTACTTCCTTTACATCATTCCAGTATCCCACTGCAAGACCGGCCAGATATGCAGCACCCAGGGCTGTTGTTTCTGTAATACTTGGTCTTATCACAGCGGTATTGAGAATATCTGACTGGAACTGCATCAGGTAATTATTTATAGTAGCACCGCCATCAACCCTAACTTCCTTTATGCTAAGTTCCGCATCCGCTTCCATTGCTTTTAAAACATCCATGGTCTGGTATGCAATACTTTCCACTGCTGCTCTTGCAAAGTGCGCATCGGTTGTTCCTCTTGTTATTCCAACTATTATACCTCTTGCATGCTGGTTCCAGTAAGGCGCTCCCAAACCCGTAAAAGCAGGAACCATATATATTCCACCATTGTCTTCAACTTTCAATGCCAGAGATTCTACATCAGAAGAATTTTGTATCAGCTTCAAGCCATCTCTTAACCACTGAACCACTGCCCCTGCTATGAAAACACTTCCTTCAAGTGCATACTGTACTTCACCATTGATCTTCCATGCCACCGTGGTCAATAAATTATTATTGGAAACAACCGGCTTTGTTCCCGTATTCATCAACATAAAACAACCGGTACCATAGGTATTTTTTACCATTCCCGGCTGAATGCACATCTGTCCGAATAGTGCTGATTGCTGATCACCGGCTATTCCGCTTACAGGAATATCTGCTGCAGTCAATAAGTGTTGCGTGTGTCCATAAACTTCACTGCTCGACCTTACCTCAGGCAGCATGCTTTCAGGAATGCCGAATAATTTCAAAAGATCTTCGTCCCATATCATGTCGTAAATATTATACAACATAGTTCTGCATGCATTGGTAACATCAGTTGCATGCACCTTTCCATTTGTCAGCTTCCACAATAACCATGAATCAACCGTACCGAAACACAGGTCGCCATTTTCAGCTTTTGCTCTTGCTCCCTGAACATTATCAAGTATCCATTTTACCTTGGTGGCTGAAAAATAAGAGTCTGTTACAAGTCCTGATTTTTCCCTGATCATTTTTGAAGAGCCATCGGCTTTCAACTGGTCGCAATACGCAGCCATTCTCCTGTCCTGCCAAACTATGGCATTATAAATGGGCTGAGATGTATGACGGTCCCATACAACGGCTGTTTCCCTCTGGTTGGTAATACCAATGGAAACTATATCATGAATAGTGAGCCCTGCCTTCAATACTGCCTCAGTAGCCACACCTATCTGGGTTGACCATATTTCGTTTGGATCGTGCTCCACCCATCCGGGTTGTGGAAAGAACTGGGTGAATTCTTTTTGTGCAACAGAAATGATATTGCCTTTCTTATCAAAAATTATAGCTCTTGATGATGTGGTACCCTGGTCGAATGCAAGAATGTATTTTGACATGCAGTTGGTTTTTATGTTTTCTCCTGTTGGATGCCTGGTCAGCCCCGGCTCAAAATCAAAACTTTTATCACTTCTTTACCTCAACGTTTTTCGCCTTCAACTATGGCCGGAACAAAAAAACAGATCATTGTCACAACTCACCGGCATCATGAACAAATGAATTAAAGAACTTTATAAGCTACTTACCGCACTTATCGGCTCGCGGTTAAAATCAAAATCAATTATTCAACTGGCTGAACAGGTCCGGATAATCACTAATTATCCCGTCCACCTTCAGCCCTGCCAGCCTTTTCATTTCATTCAATGTATTCACCGTCCAGGGAACAATCTTCATATTTCTTTCATGACATTTCCTCACCAGTTCCTCATCTACCAGGGAAAAATGAGGACTATATGCCTGCGGTGTATATCCAAGCTCCTGCAATTGTGCCTCAATGCCTCTTTTATCTGTTCCTTCAATCAGCAAGGATGTAGCTACAGTGGGATACTTCCGGTGAATAACCTGCAATCCCCTCGGATCAAAGGATTGTACTATTGTACGGTCTTCAACACCAGCTGATTGAATAATGGCGATTACCAGGTCAACAAATTCTTCAATAGGCGGATGTTTTTTACCATCATTTTCAGGTTTGGATTTTATTTCCACATTATACCTGATGTCCGTTCCTTTTTCCCTGGCGTATGCTTCCGTCTCTTTAAAAAGTTGAGAAAGCAATGGCTTTGATACAGCAATTTTTTCCTGGCGGGGAAAATCAGGATGAGGTTTCAATCCAACATCATATTTACGTATGCTGTCATAATCCATGGTATATAGAAGATGTTTTTCTGCCTCTGCTCTTGAAAGATGCTTTCCCGACGGAGTAGTTGAAATATTCTGGTGAAAGAATACATCGTGTGAAACCACCACCTGCTTATCCTTTGATATCACTACATCCAATTCCACTGTTGTTACGCCAAGATCGATCGCTTTCTTCATTGCAGGTATGGTATTCTCGGGCATCAATCCCCTGCTACCGCGATGTCCTTCATAATCGAATCCGGCTTTCACTGTTGGAGAATTTTGTTTAACGGTATGGCAGGATAAAAATAAGCCCGCACCCACTATGATGAAACTGACCTTTTTCATATCATTTATTTATCAAGGTATTCACCTTTTTTAAGAATTTCGGCCCACAACCTGTAACCTTCAGCATTGAGGTGCAAACCATCAATAGTATATTTTTTGTCCAGCTTTTTATCAGGGTTTAAAAAATGGGGGTAAAGATCAATGAGGGTTATATTTTCTTCCCTGGCCAACTTTTTCAATTCATTGTTTACATAATGAATATGTTCATCCTTATTGTAATGGTTCTTAAAATTGGAGAATTCGTTATTTACAGGCATAAGGGTTTGAACATATATTTTTGTACCGGGCGACCCCTTTTTGATGCGGCAGATCATTTTTCTGTAATTATCAACGATAAAACTGTCAGGAATATTCCTGGAAATATCATTGATCCCAATTAAAATAAAAACCTTTGAAGGCTTACCTTCTATTACTTCATGAAGCCTTTCCAGCACTCCATAGGTAATATCTCCTGAGATGCCACGGTTACGCACATGCGTATTTCCAAGCAATTCCATCCAGTCCACCCCGGCCGTTATACTGTTTCCCAGAAAGATGATATCAGTTGAAGAATCAGGATAACTCCTGAACAGGTCAGCCTTTAAAGCAAAATTATTCGGGCGGTGGGTACTGTCCCAACTTTTTTGCGCATGTAAGGCATTTGATATGATCATTAATAAAGAAGCTAAAATAATTGTGGCCTTCATAATTCAATTTGATAGGTTCTTTCAAATTTGTTCCGGTATTTTTCCCAAAGCTGCTTTGATTTTTCTACAGCATGTCCTTTGGGTTCCGCATCAAAATCATCATTATCCGTAACCCAGCTCCATTCCAGGTCTTTCATCTTTTCATCAAATGCTTTGTCATCAAACTTCTGGTTTTTTCTTTTGGCTTCCAAAGCATCTTTAAAAAACTGCTCCCACCTTGGTTTGTAAAATCCCCTCAGCAATCCGCTCCACTGCCTGTTGGAGTACTCATGTAAAACACTGTTCCTGTCCCACCATAGAGTAATCAGGTTCATGGCATGTTTTTCATTCAGTCCGTTTTCTTCTTTATCGATTTCCCAGTTTTTTGCCGATTCCAGCCATGTACCCAAC
>CBIHLW010000261.1:0-4793 GCA_966210755.1 uncultured bacterium | reverse complement strand
TAAAGCTGGAAGAAATATTCTTTTACCTTTTCGTTGTTCAGGTTTATGGTAGTGATCTTGCGGGTGGAATCATTGTATCCTCTTAATTCGGTAAGATCAAAAATGATGGTTTCGGGTTCTGTATTGCCGGGCCCATTGTAAAGTAAATAATCACTGTAGGGCGAAGATGGATTTTTGTAAGAATCCCTATACCAGAGATGGTCCTCAGTTACGTACTGTGTCTCCATATCCATATAGAGCTTCATTCCTCTCTGGTGCATATCTTTTACAAGTGCTATATAATCCTCTTTTGTTCCAAACTCTTCATCTATCTTTTCAAAATCACCTGTGAAATAATTATGATAATAAATGGATTCATACAATGGCAGCAACAATACAGATGTTACACCCAGTTCCTGAAGGTAATCCAGTTTCTGACGAAGGCCATTAAGATCACCATGCATATCTCCATTGGTATCATAAAAACTTCTTTGCACCACATGATAGATCACTTCATTATTTGGCGAATTCAAAGCTACTTCAGATGAGGGCTCGCGGTACTGCATGGTACAGCCATGAAAAAGAATTAAGGCAAGGGCACAGAAACATAAAACTCTTAAATGCATATGATCTTAGTTTTTCCTTTTTGAAAAAAGCCAGGGAAGCAGATCCTTTTCCGCAAATGCGGGGTCCCAGCTATTATGATTGGCTTCCGGATATAAAGTAAATTTCACATCCGCCTTTTCCTTTTTTAAAGCAGCAGCAATAGCTATTGAAGAACCAGGAGGTACCACATCATCTTTTCCCCCGTGAAATATCCACCAGCTTATTTTTTTTACATCATCAGCAATCGCAACATCGGTAGCGCCGCAGATTGGATAGGCGGCGGCAAATAATTTTGGATTTCTCTTCGTTATTTCAAATGTTGCCATGGCGCCCATAGACAATCCGCCAATATAAATTCTTTTTTTATCAACTTTTGCTTCGCGTTTATAATGAGCTATCAATTTTTCAACCAGCTGCAATGAACGGGTTGCGGGCTTTTCCGGCTGAACCTGAAATATTCTGTTTCCTGAACTGTCCCTGCCCAGTTTGTAATTGGCCCAGCTGTCATTCACCGGGCACTGTGGAAATATTACAATCGCTGGAAATTGTTCACGTATCTCTTTTCCTGCAAAAAGTTTTGATCCATGTGTAAGCTGTTTGGAATTATCATTTCCTCTTTCCCCGGCTCCATGTAAAAAAACTACCATTGGAAATTTATTTTCCCGCTCATAGTTCTCGGGCCACAGGATTCGGTACAGTAAAGTATCATTTCCATCAATGAAAATTTCACGCTTAAAAAGGGATGTATCCTGCGCGGTTGCAAAGGAACCTGAAATAACAAAAGCAAAAAGCAAAAACAATTTTGTTTGCATGTATGGCATTTTAAATGGTGAATTTACATGATTAAGCAGGGCTGGTAAAATGAGCGGGAATCGTATCTTTTTTATCAATAAAGATTAAGGTGCCTGAACTATCTGATCAGACTAACAGACCCCTTTCTTTGTATCAGATTCCCTTTATAATCAACCCCCTCTACAATCCATACAAAACTGCCAGTGGGCTGCAACCTTCCATTGATGGTACCATCCCAGCCATTTGATTCGTTACTGGTAGAAAATATCAACTGACCCCACCGGTTAAATATTTTGAAATAATGAAAATCTTTGATACCCACGGGAATTGCTTTCAGCTTATCATTCTTTCCATCGGAATTTGGTGTAAAGCCTCCTGGTACATAGATCTCCGGCCCGCTGAAAACCTTCACGTTGATGAAATCCGAGCCTTCACAACCTTCAGGTGTTACCATGGTAAGTTTATAGGTGATATCCTTATCCGGCAGCGCAATGGGATTGGCCAGCCGCGGGTTATTTAATCCTGTTGATGGGAACCATTCAAATTTAGTTACGCCGCTGTTTCCCAATTCCCTTCCCAGTAATTGCAATGGTTGTCCAACGGTTACTGAAGTATCCCTGCCTGCAAATGCCTGAACCGCCGGTATGAGTTCGATAAATACCGTATCATACTTTAATGAAGTACACCCATGTGCATCCGTTACGCTGAGATAATAATGGCTGCTTTGTGAAGGGCGCACAACAGGATTGAAAATATGCGGGTCACTCACCTGCGAGGCAGGCAGCCATGAATAGTCAATACCTCCACTTCCATTGAGGTTGATGGATCCGCCAATGCAAATTGAACTATCCACGCCGGCATTGGCAACGGGAGCCGGCAATACATGGATGGTTATTGAATCTTTTATGGTACAAATTCCAAGTGTTGCATTCACAATGTACATTGATGTTACAGCGGGTGAAGCTAAGGGGGACCTTGAATTATAAGATGACAAACCCGGAATTGCATTCCAGCTGAACACCGTTGCATTAGTAGCCGGATCAAGCGGCACACTCAGTCCTTCACAAATAGTGGTATCACGGCCGGCATTCACAAATACGGTTTCGTTTAAAGGAATAAAAACATCCCGTGTGGCCACACAACCTTTATCATCCTTCACAGTAATAACATGGTTGCCTGTGTGAACAGAAAAACTGCCGCCCGGCTGAAAACTGATGCCATCAGCAGAATAAGTGTAAGCATCACTTCCACCTGCAGCCGCAACCAGCACACTTCCATCAGGATCTCCGCTGCATGATGCCGGTGAGATGGTTGTATTGAAAATGATGGGAGGATCGTTGTTTACAATGATATCATGCGTAGTGATACAGCCATTCGCATCTTTTACATGTATAGCATGCTGACCACCCGGTACAGTAAATGCATTATCAGTGCTGAATCCTGAAAGATCAACTGCAAAACTATAGGACGGAAGTCCGCCGCCTGCAGAAAGAAATACTTTTCCATTGGTCCCTGTGCAGGATGCTGTAACAATACTGTCCTGAAGCAACAGATCGGGAAAGGACTGCACCAAAGAAACCTCCAGGCTATCCACGCAACCCGAAGCATCTTTTATTTTTAGCAGGTGGTTACCCACAGGCAAACCGGTGAAAAGCGCATCAGCAGTATAACTTCCATTATTAATGCTGTATAATAAAGGAGCTTCCCATTCCCAACCGCCATTCACCTTTATGTCTCCTGTTTGGCCATCCATACATTTGATATCTGTTTTGGAAAGCAACGCAAGTGTTTTTATGGTAATGGAAATTGAATCCTGCGCATGGCAATTGCCTTCAGATGCATTGCATACATAAACTGTATTTTCCAAGGGACTGGCAAGCGGGTTGGCAACGGAAGCATTATTTAAACTTGCAGCATGCGACCATTGATAATTTGTATAACCTGCTGAGGCATTTAACTGGATCGATTCATTTTTGCAAATGCCGGTGTTTCCCGAAGGCTCAATGAATAAGGTGTCGTAATCACGGATCTGAATTTCTATACTGTCCGAAAACAGGTTGGCAATATTGCATCCATTTGAAATATAGATCTTAAATACCTCTATGCCTTCGGCTATATTATCCACCAGTGGCGTAATGGGAATGAAGACCAAAGAATCATTAGCCGGTATGGCTGTGATAAGAGGAACCTGCTGAACATCGGTGCCATTTACCGCACTACCACCAAATACAATACTAATAGGCTGTGGAAAAGGGGAACGTTTGGAACGAACGATCTTGATACCACCGGAATGACAACCTTCAACAAGATAAGGCTGGCCGTCTATATCCGGATTCTCATTGATGATTGAGATAGGATCGGATCTCAGGCTTTCCGCCTCCAGAAATACACCACTGTCAAATGAAAAATCCTGCACATCGGCAATAGCTATCTTAAGGTGGTAAACCTGGCAGGGCTGCACAACCGATTTTGCCTGCAGCACTACTGTATGTCCATTATGGGTAAAATACTGGTTGGGCAGGTTGTTTACATAATACTGAACAAATGGAGAACCGGTACCCATGGAAGTACAATTGCCAATTGTGCCGCTGCTTCCCGCTACACCATTGTTGATTGAATTGATGGAAACAGGAATATCTGTTCCGGGAACAAGTGCAATATTTACTGTATCCGTAATTCCTGGCCCGCTTATAAAAAAAGCAAAAACATCATTGAAATTGGAACAATTATAATTGGGGTATTCATCCGAACTGAATACATATTTGAATTTGACCGTATCACCCAATGGAATAAAATCAAATTCAAGCACCACCGCATTATTGGTTGGCTTGGGGGCTACCAAAGCGGACAGCGAAGGGTCACCTGGAGTTCCTGTATGAAAGGTGGCCAGCTGAACCGAATTCCCATCCAAACCATGATAAACTCCATCTGATAATACTCTTCCCGTTGAAAGAACGATACCACTATCAATTCCAAGACTAGTACCACCGCGGTTATAAAAATAAGCTGTAGAAAGTGGAGAGCCTGTAAGGCTAACATTGCTGATGGTAACGCCCGGACCTACAAGTTTTTGCGCCAAAGCCTGCGCATTGGCCTGGGGCACAATTTGTAATTGGGAAAACCCCCGGACGGAAATACAAAAAAACGCCAAAGCAGCCAGTAGATACTTGAAACGCAAAACAGTCAGAGATTTAGGGAAACCAAGGTAAGGTTTTAATTCATTTTTAGTTCTTAGTCAAAGTTAAAAGTTCATAGCGGTTGCTATATTTACCTGTTTGCCCTGCAAATCAGAATTTTAAACCAGCCAGCCAAACCTGTATTGACCATTTCGCAGGCACTGACCATGAACTTTGATCCTAAATACCCTCCACCTGTTAAGCCTGATAATTCTTTGTTAGTTTAGAATACGTGAGGAT
>CBIHLW010000260.1:0-4810 GCA_966210755.1 uncultured bacterium | reverse complement strand
AGTTAGCGTAGACTGAATAAAGAAAAACAGGAAAAAATCATCAAACAATGTTTTTTTCCTGTTCAAATTTTAAAAAAAATATAAGCACTACTTCAAAACTCACCATACCCTGCTCCTTGTTGAATATTCTACCCCCTCCTCTCTCTAAAACAACTCCGATTGTTTTGCACCTTCCTTTGCCTCCCACTCCATCATCACCGTTTTGTTATAATCAACCAGTTTGGCTCCCACCGCTTTCCATCCCATAACATCTACGGTTTTTGCGATCTTGAATTTGGCTTTTCTCACCTGGGCGCCTTTACCTGAGTTTACAATGAGAATGGGCTCTTCTTCCGTGGAAACGGCTTCGAGAATATTGTTTTTTCCTTCCTTTATAAAACTGAACCTGCTTTTCAGGGTGGTGGTTTCTATTTTGAATCTTTTCACATTATACTGCAGTTTATCATGATCAAGGTATACGGCGGTCACCACTCTTTCCGGATCAAATTTTTCAATCAGCATAACCTCTTCCGGATTGAAACGCTGTGTGAGTTCCTGATCCGTGATCTCATAGGTGCCCTCGGTATGGATCACGAGAACTTTATCTTCCGCATCAAAGTCTCCCAATTCAATACCCTTGCCATCATGATTCAGTCTTCCGAACTTATCATCAAACCAGAGTTTGATGCTTCCCAAAGTGGCTACACCTGCTTCTTTGAATTTTACATTCCGCACCGGATATTTTGTTACCTGGTTGCCCATGCTTCCGCGGCTCTTGATCTCCAGTTCTTCAAAATAAAATTCAAACTCTTTATTACGTGCGGAACAGTTAGGGCTTAGAACAACTCTTACTACTTCCGCCTCACCATTTGGATTTACAGACAGGTAATGCACTTTACTTTTATCATGGCCTTTGGTAAGGTCATATTCCTTATCGCGGGTTACACCTGTTACATTGAAACGTTTAGCATATGCCACACCCGAAGCTCCATCGGTATAGATCATATTATAGGTTGTTCTCTCGTCACCCTTTCTGAAAACGGCTGCATATAAAATGTCCTTTCCAATAAATACCTTGTCCTGTACTTTCACCACCTTCATCATTCCCCGCCTGGTGAAGGCAATGACATCATCAAGGTCAGAACATTCCAAAAGGAATTCATCTTTCTTTAAGGATGTTCCAATAAAACCTTCATCCCTGTTTATATATAATCTGGTATTGGCTATGGCCACCTGTTTGGCTTCTATCACTTCAAAAACCTTGATCTCGGTCTTCCTTTCTTTACCCTTACCATATTTTTTCAGCAAATTTTCAAAATAGGCAATGGCATAATCATTCAAATTGGCCAGGTCGTGTTTTACCTGTTTGATCTGGGCTTCCAGATCTTTTATCTGCGCATTGAGTTCATCAATATCCAGCCTGTAAATGCGGCGAACGGGTTTCTCAGTCAGCTTTAAAATATCTTCCCTGGATATCTCTCTTTTAAGTTTGGGCTTGAACGGACCAAAGGCTTTATCAATTGACTGGATCACCTTGTCCCAGGTTTCATGCTTTTTTTCCAGTTCTTTATAGATCTTTTCTTCAAAGAATATTTTTTCAAGGGAAGTATAATGCCATTTTTCCTGGAGCTCACTTAATTTAATTTCAAGCTCACGCTGTAAAAGGTTTTTGGTATTGTCGGCCGAAACCTTCAACAACTCATTTACACTTACGAAATGAGGTTTTTGATTTATAATGACACAGGTATTGGGAGAAACAGACACTTCACAATCCGTGAACTTATATAAAGCATCTATTGTAATGTCGGGTGAAATACCAGGAGCCAGGTCCACCTGTATCTCCACTTCTGCAGCTGTGTTGTCTACAACTTTTTTGATCTTTATCTTTCCCGAATCATTGGCCTTTACAATACTATCCATCAGCCCGGAAGTAGTTACGCCATAAGGAACGCTTTTAATGGCCAGTGTTTTTTTATCTACTTCTTCAATATGGGCTCTTACTTTTACCCTGCCTCCACGCATACCCTGGTTATAATCGGAAACATCTGCCATGGCACCATTTGGAAAATCAGGATAAAGATCAAATTTCTTTCCTTTAAGGTATTTTATTGATGCTTCGCAAAGCTCACAAAAATTATGTGGCAGTATCTTGGTTGCCAGCCCTACGGCAATACCATCGGCACCCTGTGCCAGTAGTAATGGGAACTTAACGGGTAAGGTTACCGGTTCATTTTTTCTGCCATCATAACTCAGCTGCCAGTTGGTGGTTTTTGGGTTGAATACCACTTCCAGTGCAAACTTGCTCAAACGGCCTTCAATGTAACGGGCGGCTGCAGCATCATCACCGGTACGTGTATCACCCCAGTTTCCCTGGGTATCTATCAAAAGGTCCTTCTGACCCATATTTACCAAAGCATCGCCAATGGAAGCATCACCATGTGGGTGGTACTGCATGGTTTGCCCGATTACATTGGCTACTTTATTAAAGCGTCCGTCGTCCATTTCCTTCATGGCATGCAGGATCCTTCTTTGCACGGGCTTTAAACCGTCTTCAACAGAGGGCACTGCACGTTCCAGTATCACATAGGAAGCATAATCAAGGAACCATGTTTTATATTGACCATTGATACCATGATCGGTTTGAACGTGTTCGTAATTCTTATTTTTAGAAGTGCTCATTTATTTAAGTGTAATTATTCCTGGTTAATTCTTTTTCCACTAGCCTGCTGGCCATTCTGATGTAAAACCAAACCATTCACATGACCTTTTTCATCTCTTACAAATTCAATTTTGGCCTCCACCACTTTAAGGAAGAAAAGATTTTCCTTTTCTGCAAACAGCTCCACTGCCGCCTGCCCTGTGGCTTGTGCCAGAAGTTTGCCATTATCCATTTTTATGGTGATATTAAAACCAGGTGCTATCTGATATTCGCCAACATATTGTTTTAATATAGATTCCCCTATCATGATCCCTTCTTTTTCTCTGGGCAGTTCATATGTTTCACCTAATGCAACCGCCGAAAGCGTTTCAGCCATCTTTACAATACTGCGCGAACTGGTATTATCAAGAACTATCACGGTAAGTTCCTGCAACGGAAAACGAAGTATGTATGAAGTATAGCCATGAATACCTCCTGAATGGGAAGTGACAGGCAAATTGTACAGGCTGTCGATAAACCAGCCATAACCATAGCTATTTTTGAATGGAGTAAAAACCGCTTTCCAAGATTCAGGCTTAAGTATCCTGTTTGAATAGATGGCCCTTTCCCATTTATAAAGGTCGCCGATGGTGCTGTAAAGAGCACCCGCAGCATACGAAAGTGTGGAATCTACAACCGGTGCTTTTACAATTCCGGGCTGAAGTGTAAAATATCCTTTTGTTTTATCCGGATGATCGAGATGGGTAAAATTGAAACCGCTGTTGCGCATGCCCAGGGGATCAAGAATTCTTTCCCTGACAACCATTTCATAAGGCTTGCTTTCAATTTTTTGAATGATATAGCCAAGTAAAGAATAAGCGGTATTACTGTAATTCCATTTGGTGCCGGGATCAAAATCAGGTTTGTATGTTTTAAATATATGCAGAAGTTCTTCCTGGGTGTAAGACCTGGAAACATCATTATTCATGATAACTGAATCATCTGTATAGTTATGCAATCCCGAAGTGTGGGTAAGCAGGTGTTCAATAGTGATGCTGTTACCATTGGGAAAGCCTGGAAAATATTGCTCCAGTGATTGATCCAGCTTCAACTTATTCTCCTGCTTTAACTGCATAATCACCGCAGCCGTGAATTGTTTGGTTATGGAACCGATCTGGAAAATGCTGTTCGCATCATTGGCCAGCTTTTGCTCAGCATTCCTGTAACCAAAACCATGCTCATACATCACCCTTCCTTTTTGCGCTACAAGCACAGAGCCATTAAATTTTTTCTGTGATACAAAAGCATTCATTACCTGATCCATCTTTTCCTCAATGGATTGCGCCGTTAACTGAACACAAATACCGGCAACAAAAAAGAACAGTAAACATTTTTTCATATAGCCTGGTTGTTATTTTCAATACTTTCTTCCTCCATGGACCTCACTCTCACTTCAAAATCTTTCCAACCTTTAGAAGGATCCCCGTTCATGGAGAGCTTTTCCTTTTCAGTGAGGTGTCTGATCCTCCATAATATGTATACATCACCCGTCTTTAATTTCATTTTGTTCAAAATATTATGCATAGCGCGGTGTCCTTTCTGCCATTCGGAAGTAAGTGCATTCATTATGTCCTTATCATAGAAATCCTCATCGCGGCTTGCAATTTTTTTTCCGCCTTCCAGGATCCTTACCATGCTGTTCTCATTACAAAGTCTTTTCCACTCATCCGGGTCAATTTCAAATTCGCTAAGCGTAACCTTACGGTTTAATTTTTTGGCTTTCAGAAATTCTTTGGGCTGTATCTCATGTAGCACAGTGGGATAAAAAATATGTCCCTTTTCATTGATGAAGGGAAGATTATTAAAATACAGAACCACTATCCTGCCCTGATAATCCTTTAATTGGGATATCAGCCAGTAATAGCCACATACATCATGCTGATTCTGTCCCATCCATATCCACAATTCCTCCTGTTCATTTTCATCCAGTGCCTTCTTCAGATTATGTACGGCCAGGCGGTCATCAACAAGGTTCATCAGCTGACCGGTATTGTAAGGAGAGCCTTCTATCAGCATTTTCCACCAGTCCTTCCTTTGCTGGTATCCTTCCGTTTCATAAATATTATCAACAGGGCCAACCGCATAGTCATCCCTGATAACTGTGATCGCTCCCTGAAGGGTTTCATCCAGTTC
>CBIHLW010000259.1:0-4828 GCA_966210755.1 uncultured bacterium | reverse complement strand
TTTTTATTCCTGTCATTTTCAAGCTGGCGGATGATCCTGTCTTTTTCAGCCTGGCTCAGGTTTGGATTATTACGTATGGAATAGACCTTATTATCATATTCCCTGTTTATCTGGTCAACCCTTGAATTAGAACCGGGGTAGGAATCAGGATAGGTTCTGCGGGAATTATTGTCATTGTCTCGGTCACCTAAAATCACATCACGGCTTCTTTCAGAAGTGTTGCCATTTTTATTTTTTTCTCCAAGGATGATCTTGCGGGCTTCTTCCCTGGATGTTTGAGCTTGTATGGCACCAAAAGCGCCAAGAGCGATCAAAAGAGTAAGAATTTTTTTCATAGCATTATTTTAAGGTTTATGGGAAAAGATAGTGCCAAAGGATAGCGCAATCTAAAACGAAACGTTAAACGGGGTGTGGAGGTTATCTGTTTTCACAACTTGTTCTCAATTCAGCATATTTGAATGATGACCCGGTTGCCCAGGAGCGGGGCATTTTTTTTGCACCCTTTTTATTCACCTTAAACTTTTTACATGAAAACATATAATGGTGTCCTGAATTTTGTACTTGGTGCTGTTGTCTCATTTTTCCTTATTTCCCAGTTTGCATTCAAAAATGAAGAAAACAGAAAAAATGAAAATGAAAAGGATACACATCAGTGGTATGCGCCAAAATTGCCTGAAAAGATTTCGTTTGCCGGAGAAGCAGTTCCAATTAACCGTTGGGATGTCAAAGAAAAATTTGACAGGGAATTACTTAGAATTATTATAACCAGGGAACCATAGTTTATCTAATTAAGCTGGCTAACAGAAATTTTCCCATTATATCAGAAAGACTAAAGGCAAACGGTGTTCCTGACGATTTTAAATACCTCTGTATTGCGGAAAGTAATATGCAGGGATGGGCAGTGTCAAGATCAGGTGCTGTAGGATATTGGCAATTCTTGGTTGGTACTGCACCAGGATATGGTTTAGAAACGAGTGCGCAGGTAGACCAGAGAAGAGATCTGGTGAAATCAACCGATGCCGCATGCAGGTACCTGAAACAGGCTTATGAAAAATTTGGGAACTGGACTGCCGCTGCGGCTTCCTATAATTGTGGTCAGGGTGGATATAATAAGCAGGCGGTATTTCAAAAAACAGTAAACTATTATGATCTCTACCTGCCGGAAGAAACCAATAAATATATTTACCGGATCCTGGCTTTTAAATACCTGCTGGAAAATGCTGAGGCGCTTGGCTTTTCTGTAACTGACGATGAAAAGTATGATGTTATTCCTTCCCGGACGGTTCAGGTAACAGGTACAATCCCTGATCTGACACAATTTGCCATTAACAACGGAACCACTTATAAAATACTTAAATTGATGAACCCTTGGATCAAAGGAAGGTCTTTATCTGTTGCAAAAGGGAAATCTTATATCATAAAGCTGCCACAATAGATTAAACCGGTGATACAAAACCATTCACCAGGCTTTTCCATTGAATTTTTGCGAATCCTGCAATGGCTCCCGTTGCAATAGCTGTATTCCGGATCTTGTCCATTGTATGCTCCGTATCCGTGTTCGGTTTTTCATTACGGCCATATACGCCTGCAACAACCTTCAGGTCTTCTTTTTTAATGATAAATGAAGATGTAGCAGAATCTTTGAAAAAATGCGCAACATCCCGCTGATCGCTTAAGGGGTTGGAAGCGGGGCGCACCCGAATGGCCAGATAATTTTCTTTTTCATCAATGGCTTCCACTTTTACCCAGTCAAAACCTTCACCGGTTACAGGCCCTGGCGCCGGAATGCTGATCCTGAGATGGTCACCTTGTTGAACTACGCGGTTCACCTCATTTCCATGCTCATCTGTTAATCTGAATACAGCAGTTGCTTTGCCGGCCAGATCATGCCATGCGTTTACATTCAGCAATCTTTGTTTTGCTGTTAAAAAAAACTGATGGGTAGCTGCTGCGGAATCAAACTCCGCAGCACTTTCAGTATTGGTTTCCGCACCTTCAATATTCTGAGGTATCATTGGTGAACTCATAGTTATAATTTCAGGCTTCCTTCCACACCTTCTGAAATTTTTGCCCCGATTGATTTGGCAGCGATTTTCAAAAAAGATACCATTTTACCTGCTTCAGCGTCCCAATAATATATCCTATAAGGTTTTACTTTCAAAAGGGCTACATTAGGATCACCCGGTCCTCCGGGGAACCAGGCCTTCATTATCGGTTTCCATTTGTTGGTAACGGTAACTTTATCTGTAATCACATTAGCCTGTCCCCAAACATCGAGATAGCTTTCCTTTCCCGGATGTGCGTATACAAGGTGAACTTTGTGTTCCATGCTCACTTCCTCAATCTTTATTGACCTTATATCGGTGTAAAACCATAGAATGCCATCCTTGTCTATGTCAACAGTTGCCATTGGTCTGGTATGATCTGTTTCGCTGCTGTTGGTTATGAACATGCACACGTTTATGTCATGCACCAACTCCATGAATTTTTCTAGTGCATTTTCTTTTTCCAGATTCTTTTCCATTAGATGTTTACTTATTTCCCGAAACTTTATGCCATATTTTTCTCTCACACCAGTTCGGTCTCCGGCAATAGCCCGATTTTTTGTGAATGCAGGATAGCGTCGGCACTATGTTGAAAAAAACAACAGGGCACTCCCTTCGATTCAATCTTTCCCAAAACATCTACCGCTTTCTCTTTGTTCCTGGCATATACATCCCTTATATAAACTGCGTGTATCCTTTTTGGAAAATGAGATACGATAGATTCATAGATGTATGGATCCTGCTGGGAACTATCACCAAGTAATATGAACCGTTGTTTTGGATATTTCTCAAGTATCCTCGCGATCCTCGTAAATTTTGTCATATGATGATTCTGCCCCGTTTTAAGCAGTTCACTGAATACTTTTAATTGATTCAACAGGAATACACCCTGTGGAATTTTATTTACCCTTGTAAACTCAAGAATATAATCATAAAGATTCCATTCACTGCTTGAAACGAAGAAAAATGGATTTGGAGTTTGGGCAGAGGTGTTGCTCAGTGCCAGCAACTGATAGTGTTTTACTACCCCCTCAAACGGTTTCCGGCTTCTGGCATTTTCAGTGAATAAAACAAATAGTCTTTTTCTGA
Organism: uncultured bacterium; assembly: GCA_966210755.1. Lineage (GTDB taxonomy): Bacteria > Bacteroidota > Bacteroidia > Chitinophagales > Chitinophagaceae > Flavisolibacter. Next base: position 1,694 of record CBIHLW010000259.1, on the reverse strand, counting down.
GGTTGGAGGAATGAGAGATAAGGAAAGTATCATCTATATCTGAAATAAAACCATATTGGGTAGGATGCGGAATGAAAATCTTTCCCCCTGATGTGGAAATAATTTTTCCATTTTTTCTGACACTGAAAAAAGCCTCATGCCATCCCAGGGAATGAGGCAGTGTATCCTTCCACTCAATCTTGAAAAAGCCATCCTTATCAGAGCTGGTCTTAAATACCTGTTCACCCCATTGCATTTCTATCTCGGCATTTATATATGGCCTTACCATGAACAGTCTTAATAAAGCAAGTGTATTTCTAAGGAAACTTTTTCGGTATTTTTTTCGTGGCAAAGGACTCAGCCTGAATACATGTCCGTAAACGGTCATCTGGTCCGCATGTCCATATCCGTGGTATGGTTTTATCGTAACCTCATTGGTAAGGCCCAGCCATTTCATTAATCTGGCTTTGATGCTTTTAGTATTGTGATCCTTATGATGGGCACTTAGCATAAAAATTATTATACAATAAGTATGCACAACCAGGAAGCCTTGAAATTGTTTTTTATAATTAACCCTGTTTCCGGAGGTAAGGAAAAGCATGATTGGGAAGCTTCTATCAGAGAATACTTCAGGGATCGTGTCCATAATATGGAGTTTTATCTCTTGTGCGGTACCGGGGACAAGATTTCTATCCAGGGGTATATTGACCGTATAAAACCTGACAGGGTAGTTGCAGTGGGAGGTGACGGAACTGTAAAGATGCTGGCCGAAATGCTGAAAGAAACACCCATTCCATTGGGAATTATCCCCGCAGGCTCTGCAAATGGTATGGCAAAAGAGTTGGGTATCCCCTTGAATATTGAAGATGCATTAAATGTGATTATCAATGGAAGCTGCATTAAGATCGATCTCATTCGTATAAATGAAGAAGAGATCTGCATTCATCTGAGCGATGTAGGTATGAATGCCATGCTGGTTAAATATTTTGAAAAATCTAAAAGAGGTTTGTGGGGTTATGGCCGGGCCATATTTAAAATATTGTGGCAAAAGCAAAAACTGAAACTAACCATTAAAACAGATGATGCGGAAATAAAACGCTTTGCCTATATGGTAGTTCTTGCCAATGCCCGTAAATATGGAACGGGTGCTAATATTAACCCTGACGGTAATATCAGTGATGCAAAATTTGAAGTGGTAATAGTAAGAAAACTGAATGTACTTGAGATCCTGAAGGCCATATTTACAGATAAGTCCTTTCATCCAAAAAGAATAGAAGTGCTGTCAACCAGACATGTGGAATTGCATGTTCACCGTAAAGCCTATTTCCAGGTAGACGGTGAATTCATGGGTAAGACCAATTCAGTAACCGCAAGGATATTGCCGTCCATTCTCAATATAATGGTGCCTCGAGAGGATTTAAACAAAAATAAAAGTTGATCCGTTGTATATAATGGCATAAAATTTTTAATGATCAGGTAAATATATTTCATGGACAGATTAGAATTAAAAGGCAGATGGAATGAGCTGAAGGGTAAAGCAAAACAGGCTCATGGAGACCTCACAGATGATGATCTGAGGTATGAAGATGGTAAGGAAGACGAATTATACGGACGACTCCAGACCAGGCTTGGAAAAACAAGAGATGAAGTGATCAACTGGTTAAAAGGGCTGGACAGGGATTAAGGTTGTGTTTAGTTGACCTGTTGATAAGTTG
>CBIHLW010000258.1:0-4835 GCA_966210755.1 uncultured bacterium | reverse complement strand
ATATTACCCTTTCGCTAAAATTTCATTTTCTTCTTCCACACTGGTTTCTTCTTCATATTCTTCCTCATCAACTTCATCCTCTTCCACTGCTTCATCTTCCTGTTCTTTCAATGCAGCGGCATTTAATTTTCCTTCTGTCTGTTCTACATTCCTGGCCACACTGAGAATGATACCAATAGATAAACATGTAAACAGGAAACTGCTGCCTCCCATACTTATGAGGGGTAGCGTTACACCTGTAACAGGAAATAAATTCACGTTTACAGCCATATTAGCCATGGCCTGAATTACCAGTGTAAAACTTAAACCCAGTGCCAGGAAAGCTCCAAATGCGAATGGGCATTTTTTAAACAGCCTGATACTTCTGTATAAAAAAACGAGGTATATGAATAAGATAAAAGCACCGCCTATCAAACCATATTCTTCTATAAGTGTAGCATAGATATAATCGTTGTATGCCTGTGGCAAAAAATTTCTTGCCTCACCATTCCCCGGTCCGTTACCAAAGTAACCACCTCTTGCAATTGCGATCTTGGCCTGGTTCACCTGATAATTATCATCATCATTTACTGAGCCTTTTGACCCGTACATAAAATTTTCAACCCTGCCGATCCATGTTTCAACCCTGGCAAATACTCTTGAACTTTTTTCTTTTGATGCAGTTACCGATTCTACTGTATCAGAAGAAGATTTATGTTTTATTACTGCCGCCATCACCAGGAATGCCACAGGAATCAAAGCAATCCCAACCACCATTGCAAGGTGTTTTGCACTAACTCTTCCAATAAAAAGCAACAGCATGCAACTTGCGCCAAGCAGCAAAGCAGTCGACAGGTTGGCAGGAGCAATCAGTAAACAGGTAAGTGCTACCGGAAGTATAACAGGCAAAAATCCTTTCTTAAAATCCTTGATCTTATTTTGCCTGCGGCTAAGCAAACGGGCCAGAAATATAAAGAGTGCAAGTTTGGCAAGATCAGATGTCTGCATGGTCATGTTAATGACAGGTACGCGAATCCAGCGGCTGCCTTCATTCATGGTAACGCCAAAGAATAAAGTATAGAACAATAAGGGTATGGAGAGAATGAACAGGACCTTTGCTACCCTGGAATAAATTGTATAGTTGACCCGGTGGGCAAAATATATAATGCAAAATCCAATGGCAATAAATGCAATTTGTTTAAAAAGATATACCTCTGTATTGCCCTTATATATTTTATAAGCCAGCGATCCGGTAGCGCTGTAAACGGCCAGCAGTGACACCAATACCAATAACAGTACAAGCGCCCAGATAACCTTATCGCCTCTTGTATTCTTTAAGATCTGTGCTGGTTTAATATTCAGCTCAGAAAACCTTATGTCCTGTTGCTGTGGCATTTTATAATAACTTATTTAAAGTATTTTCTTCGACTCCCGACTCCCGACTACCGACTCCTGCCTTTCCTTCGTCAAGGCATGCTGTCGTCAATGCACACTTTGCCTCCCGGCTCACAAATTCCTCACAGCTTCCTTGAATTGCCTGCCCCTGTCCTCATAATTTTTAAACAAATCAAATGAAGCGCATGCCGGACTTAATAAAACCACATCTCCCGGAGTGGCCAGTTCATAAGCAGCGCTTACCGCATCATCAGCACTGGCCGTGTCTATTATTGAGGCTACCTTTCCTTCAAAAGCAAGGTGGATCTTTGAATTGTCAACCCCCAGGCAAACAATAGCTTTTACATTCGATCTTACCAGTTCCTCAAGTAAGGTATAATCATTGCCTTTGTCAATTCCGCCTAAGATCAGTATAGTGGGCTTTGACATGCTTTCCAATGCAAACCATGTAGAATTGACATTGGTTGCTTTGCTGTCATTAATGAATTCAACACCCCTTACCGTTGCAACCGGCTCCATCCTGTGTTCAAGATTCTCGAAGGTTTGCACGGCCTCCCTGATCTTGTTCTTGCGGATGTCCATGGTTGCTCCTGCCACACTTGCTGCCATTGTATTAAATTGATTGTGTCTGCCTTTGAGGGCAAAATCGTAAATGCTCATTTGTTGTTGCTCAGCATTTACTTTAACATGCAACTCATCGTCCTTGATATAGCCGCCTTTTACAACTTTCTGCTTCATACTGACCGGTAATTGATTTGATTTAATGGGGTTTCTTTCTAAATATGTTGTGATCACTTCATCATCGAGGTTATAAATGAAATAATCCTTTGAAGTCTGGTTCATCGTAATACGAAACTTGCTGCTGATATAATTTTCAAACCTGTAGTCATACCTGTCTAAATGATCCTCGGTAATGTTCAGCAATAACGCTATATCAGGTTTGAAATCAACAATATCATCCAATTGAAATGAACTGATCTCCGCTACATAAACATCTTTGGGATCTTCAGCTACCTGCCGGGCAAAAGAATAACCGATGTTGCCCACCAGGGCACAATCAATTCCGCCAACTTTGCAGATGTGATAGATCAATGAGGTGGTGGTTGATTTACCATTGCTGCCTGTAATGGCAATGATCCGGCTGTTGCCTTTGTGCCTGTAAGCCAGTTCGATCTCACTGATAATGGGAATACCCTTTTTACGGATCTTTTTTACCCATTCATTTTTTTCAGGGATACCGGGACTTTTTACTACTTCTTCAGCATTCAGTAACAAACTTTCATCAATTTCATTTTCAATGAAATCAATTTTTGCTGACTGCAGGTCTTTACGATAACCATCTTTCAAAGAACTTTCATCCATTAACCGGATGTCATAACCGTGTTTTTTTGCAAGCAAAGCCGCGCCCACGCCACTTTCTCCTCCTCCTAATATGACCATTCTCCTGTTCATTTGTTTTTACTGTGTACGGAACTGGTTTTTCAACAGCATTACATTTAGATGATCTGCACCACAATAATTCTAGGACGTCTACATTTCACAGGCCGGATTGTCCATTCTCGCCGGTGGTTTTTCAACAATGTTTTATCTCAACTTCAACGTCACAATCGATACAACAGCACACAATATGGTAATGATCCAAAACCGGATAACGATCTTGGCTTCATGATATCCTTTCTTTTGATAATGGTGATGCAATGGACTCATTAAGAAGATCCTTCTGCCTTCACCATATTTCCTTTTTGTGTATTTAAACCAGGTTACCTGCGCCATCACACTAACATTTTCTACAAGGAACACTCCGCATATGATGGGTATCAATAGTTCTTTATGCACGATTATGGCAAGAGCAGCAATCAAACCACCAAGGGTAAGGCTTCCGGTATCGCCCATAAATACCTGTGCAGGAAATGAATTATACCAGAGAAACCCTACACAAGCTCCAATCATGGCCCCTATAAAAATGGAAAGCTCTCCAAGATTGGGTATATACATGATGTTTAGATAATCAGCAAAGAGAAAACTTCCGCTGGCGTATGCAAAAATGCCAAGACAGGCGCTGATGATAGCCGAGGTACCTGTAGCCAGGCCATCCAGTCCATCAGTGATATTGGAACCGTTTGATACCGCTGTAATAATAAAGATCACGATCAGTATATAAAGTATCCATGCATAATCTCTCCAGGAGGCCGGCAACAACTTTGCATAATTGAATTCATGGTCCTTTACAAACGGAATAGTTGTTACCACTTCCTTTGTCGGAACAAAAATTTTCTGATTGCCATTGATATTGATCTCTTTTGCGTCCGGTGGCGGAGTATCACCTGTATATTCCCTCCAGGTTTTTACACTCTGGTTAAACCATAGAGTTGCTCCGATTGTTATACCTAACGCTACCTGACCAAAAACCTTAAACCATCCAGCGAGTCCGTCCTTATCTCCTTTTTTATAAGGCACGCCTTTCTGCTGTGCAATTTTCTTTGCACGCAGTTTCAGGTAATCATCAATAAAACCAATCGCTCCTAACCAAATGGTACTGAAAATCATTAATCTCACATATACTTTTTCCAGATCCGCCAGCAACAAGGTAGGGATCAGGATAGCGAGAATAATAATGAGACCGCCCATGGTTGGGGTACCTTTCTTTTGCTGCTCTCCGGCCAGGCCCAGGTCTCTTACACTTTCTCCAATTTGTTTATGTCTTAAATAATTGATCAGTTTTTTTCCATAAACCGTAGTAATGAATAATGATAAAATAACTGCCATCAACACCCTGAAGGTGATAAATTGAAACAGTCCAACTCCAGGGAAATGCCATCCCTGTGTTTCGAACCATTCTGATAAGTGATAGAGCATGTTATTTTTTTATTTCCTTTATGTTAATATGTTTGAGCTGTAACCTTAAGTATCGAGATCCTGGCTTACAGCTATTTCCCTAACAATTCAAACATTTCCCTCAGTACCTCCTTGTCATCAAAGTGATGCTTCACCCCTTTGATATCCTGGTATTTCTCATGGCCTTTGCCTGCTATTAAAACAATATCTTCCGGCTGGGCCATATCTACGGCTGTTTTAATGGCCTGCTTTCTGTCTGCAATCGCTATATATTTTCTTTTGGCTGCGCTGTTCAATGTGGCTTCCATATCTTCCAGGATCTTAGTAGGATCTTCACTGCGCGGGTTATCGCTTGTAAAGATTACCCTGTCGCTGTGTTCGCAGGCCACCTCACCCATTACAGGTCTTTTTGTTTTATCCCTGTCACCACCACAACCCACAACAGTGATCACCTGTTCGTGGCCCTGCCTTAATTTCTTAATGGTTTCCAATACGTTTACCAGGGCATCCGGAGTATGGGCGTAATCAACAATACCTATTACCTTATCTCTTGCAGAAATGATATAATCAAACCGCCCTTCGGCACCAGTGGTATTACTGAGACATTGCAACACCTGCGATTTATC
>CBIHLW010000257.1:0-4841 GCA_966210755.1 uncultured bacterium | reverse complement strand
AAAGATTCACTGCATTATCTCTCTCTTCATGCCCACATTGGTATTATTGGCTGGTTCCTTTTACTGGTAGTTGGAGTTGGTTCCAGGTTAATACCTATGTTTATGATCTCCAAATACGATAATGTAAAACTATTATGGGTGGTCTTCTTATTCATGAATGCAGGGATCATCTTTTTCATATTTATTTTCTTCATGGCTGTCAGTGTTGCCTGGTACCTGTTGCCGGTTTTCACAATTCTGGCAGCACTGTTTTTATTCGGACGTTTTTGTGTGCTGGCATATAAAAAAAGAATCAGAAAACAAATTGATGCACCTATGAAGATATCGCTGTTGTCGGTGTTGATGATGGCGCTGCCGGTTTTACTTATTCTGATCATGATTTGCTTATTGGTTTTATCAGGCAACAGTTCAAGGCTGGTGCTGACCTACGGGTTTTCTGTTTTTTTTGGATGGCTTACAGCAATCATTCTGGGCATGACCTTTAAAACGCTTCCGTTTATTGTCTGGAATAAGATTTATCATGATAAGGCAGGCCTGGGAAGAACACCTAATCCCAAAAACCTGTTCAGCGAAAAGGTCTTCAACGTCATGGGTTTTTTTTACCTCCCCGGATTCCTGTTCTTTGTTGCCGGTGTACTTATATCCAATTTGATTATTTTACAAACCGGCGCCATTTTTTTATTGATCACGGCATTTTTTTACAACCTGAATGTATTTAAAATGCTTGTTCATAAACCTGATTCAAATGGATAAGGTAATTACAAATAATGCTCTTTTATGCACTGTGGCATTATCTTCATTGCAAAACGTGATCGATCCTGAAATAGGTCTTAATATTGTTGACCTTGGCCTTATTTACCAGGTTGATTTTGATGAAGCCGTAAAAGAGGTGTTTGTTTCCATGACGCTGACCACACAATTTTGTCCGATGGGAGAAAGCATACAGAGCGGAGCCACCCAGGCCATGCAACAAGCTTTTCCTGGTTACTCCATACATGTTGACCTGGTGTTTGATCCACCCTGGAGCCACGAAAGAATTTCGGAAGAAGGACAGAAATTTTTAAATCATTAATGGATGCTGAGCTACACCTGTAAGACCGCTGTGAAGGCTGTGATCTTTCTTGCAACAAGATATAAGAAAGGAGAAAAGTCGGGTATCCGTGAAAGTGCGGCGCATATTGATGCCAGTGAGCATACGGTTGGAAAGATGTTACAGATCCTGGTGAAGCAGGGTGTGATCAATAGCATGAAAGGACCATCGGGAGGCTTTTATATTTCTGAACAACAGTTAAAGCAACCCCTTATCAATATAGTGGAAGCAATAGATGGCGTAATTGTTTTTCGCATGTGCGGACTTGGTCTTAGCCGTTGCTCCGATTCCCATCCCTGTCCCATTCATAATGAGTACAAAGCCGGAAGGATCTTACTTGAACAACTGTTCCGCACCAAAAAAGTTAAATACCTGTGCGAACCGGTTGAGAGTGGTTATGCCTATCTGTTTGGTTAGTTAAATATTGTAAATGTATCGGCGCTTAATTTTTTCCCTTGAGCATGGGCACAAATGAAAACAGGTCGAATGATTCTTCATCATATGCGGTTTCACTGGTCTTTGTGATCCTCACCATGGTCTGGTATTCTCCATGTATTCCTTTTGGCAAAACCATGGTGCCACCAATGCGCAGCTGGTCTAATAATTTTGGAGGTATCTCAGCTACTGCAGCAGTGATCAATATTTTATCGAATGGTGCAAATGGGGGGAGACCTTCAAATCCATCTCCATAATGGAAATGTATATTGTCATAATGCCGGAGAAATTCAAATTCCATATTGCGGTCAAATAATGTTTTTTGTCTTTCAATGGTATAAAGTTGTGCGCCCATTTCAGCAATAATAGCCGCCTGGTAACCGCTTCCTGTTCCAATCTCAAGTACTTTTTCAAGTGGCTTTATATCCAGAAGCTGGGTTTGATATGCTACGGTATAAGGCTGTGAAATGGTTTGGCCCTCACCAATAGGAAAAGCTTTGTCAATATATGCCAGTTCAAGCTGGCGGGTATCCATAAAAAACTGTCTTGGAATGTTGGCTATGGCCCCGAGTACATGCTGGTCTGAGATCCCCTTATCCCTGATGGTGAACACCAGCTTCTGCCTTTGTATCTGGTCGTGAATGGTATCAGTGGTAGAACGCATGATAACAAATGCAGCAAATAGCATTCCTGATTTATCCTCCTCGCACCCTCCCTCGCCCTCGCTCTCACGCTCTCCCTTATCTTTATCTTCAATTTATAAACCCTTTTATTGATCTCCATCGAATTGTAAAAACCAGGATGAATTATTTTAATTCCCACGAGCCTTTCAAACTTGAATCCGGTGAAGAACTTTCCGGAATTACCATTGCTTATCACATTTACGGGCAATTAAATGCATCGGCAGAAAATGTGATATGGATATGTCATGCACTTACTGCCAGTTCAGATGCAAAAGCATGGTGGCCTGGAATGATTGGGGACAATGCCGTATTCGATACCGCAAAATATTGTGTGATCTGTGCCAATATGCCCGGATCATGCTATGGTTCTACCGGTCCGTTAAGTACTGATCCTTCAACAGTAGAACCTTATTTCAAACAGTTTCCACTCATCACTATCCGCGACATGGTACGGGCATACCAATTATTGCGCGTTCATCTGAATATAAAAAGTATAAATCTTATGGCTGGTGGGAGTATGGGTGGATATCAGGCATTGGAATGGAGTATCATGGAGCCGGCTTTGATCAAAAAACTTTTTCTCATCGCCTGCTCACCTAAGGAAAGCCCATGGGGCATTGCCATACATACAGCGCAAAGAATGGCTATTGAGGCCGACCAAAGCTTTGGTGAACCATCAGCTGAAGCTGGAAAAAATGGGTTGAAGGTGGCAAGGGCTTTTGGTATGGTCAATTACCGTACCTATCAGTCGTATGAATTAACACAGTCAGAAACTGATAATGATAAATCCGACCATTTCAGGGCATCATCCTACATCACATACCAGGGTTTGAAACTGGTAAACCGGTTCAATGCTTACAGCTACTGGTATCTTACCAAGGCTATGGACAGTCACAATATCAGCCGCAACAGGAATAAGTCAGTTGAAGAAGTGTTGTCTTCCATCAATCAAAACACCCTGGTGATGGGTATATCATCCGACCTGCTTTGCCCGGTATCCGAACAACAACATATGGCGCAATATATCATCAATGCCGGCTATATAGAAATTGAATCGGTTTTTGGGCATGATGGTTTTCTGATTGAAACGGAAACCATATCAAAGCATCTTTCATTGTGGCTGGATAAAGAATGATGTAAGGAATACTTTTTAAAACATCCCTGAGGTGCTAAAGATCAGAATCAATATCAACATTCTTATCCGGATCCTTAAAATCCTTTCATTGAATTATACATCCAAAAAAACAGGACTTGGAAGAAGCAGGATCTTGAAACTTTAACTTCGTAAACAAATGAAAGCAGGGAAGTGAGAGCATTTTAATACTGCAATTTCATCACATGAATGAAGATCTATTATGAAACAAAGTAAAATAACAAAAGCTATCCGTTCGCAGGTTCACCGTACGCAGGAAATGGAGCATAGCGTTCCCATGTTTCTCACGAGTAGTTTTTGTTTTGATAATGCTGAAGATATGCGCGCCGCATTTGCCGATGAAAATGATGACAACATTTACAGCAGGTTCTCCAATCCTAATGTAAAGGAGTTGGTAGATAAGATCTGCATACTGGAGGGCGCTGAAGACGGTTTTGCTACCGCGTCGGGAATGAGTGCAGTCTTTGCTTCGTTCATGGCTTTCTTAAAGCAGGGCGACCATTTACTGGTTTGCCGATCCATTTTCGGAAGTACGCATACTGTAATTACCAAATACCTGCCTGGATTTGGAATTGAATATACTTATGTAGATGCAACCAGTGTTAATGAATGGGAGCAGTTTATCAGGCCAAACACCAAAATGATCTACCTGGAAACGCCAACCAATCCGGGGCTTGATATAATTGACCTTGAAGCCGTGTGCAGGCTTAAGGAAAAATATAATGTAATAGTTAATATAGATAATTGTTTTGCCACACCAATTGGACAGACACCGGTTGATTATGGTGCAGACCTGGTGATTCATTCTGCAACCAAATGGCTTGACGGACAGGGCCGCGTGCTTGGAGGTATTGTAGTTGGGAAAAAGAAACTTATTAAACAGGTATACTTGTTTTGCAGGGCAACAGGTCCGGCCTTATCGCCTTTCAATGCCTGGTTATTGAGCAAGAGCATTGACACACTTGAAGTGAGAATGGAAAGGCATGCTGCCAGTGCTTTATACATTTCCGGAAAATTGGAGGGCCATCCACAATTGGAATGGTTAAAATATCCCTTCCTTCCATCTCATCCTCAATATGAGATTGCAAAGAAACAAATGTCAAATGGCGGCGGCATCATATGTTTTGAATTAAAAGGAGGGCTGGAAGCCGGCAGAAAATTTTTAGATGGTTTAAAATTAATGTCTATTACAGCCAACCTGGGCGACACCAGAAGTATTGCATCCCATCCCGCAAGCACCACTCATGCAAAATTATCAGAGCAGGAAAGACTGAGTGTAAACATCACACATGGCCTCATCCGGATATCGGTTGGACTGGAGGATAAGGATGATATTTTGAATGATATTTTGGAGGCGCTGAAATAGGAGCGTGAAAATAAGAGCGGGAGCGGGATGGCAAATCGACTCCTTCTCATGCACGCTCTGTTTAAATTGTCAGGTTATCATTACAAAAAAGCATGTTCGAAATTTCTTCAAATG
>CBIHLW010000256.1:0-4842 GCA_966210755.1 uncultured bacterium | reverse complement strand
GATACCTGCTCAATTGTAGAAACCAAAGCAAAAAAAGCAAGATTAAAAAACCTTTAATTGAATGCTGACCTTTATAATCACAGCTATTGAAGGCGGAGGATACAGCAATTAATAATCACGTCCCGTTTAGTCAGCTAATTGACTCAGGAGGATAAACTCAAAACATTTTTTTCCAAAAGGAATTCTTAGAAATAAGAGGCTGAAAGATCAAAAGACATGATTCAAAAAGAAAGACTGATCATTCACCCTGATGACCATATGTGTTTTAAAACGAAAGAAGGCGGTTCACTCCATTGTCTTTACTACAGGGTTAAAGGCTTAGTTTATCCCCTGCTGCTTAAAGGCAATAGATAATTTTCGGGGGTATACCGTAATATATTTTGTAGTTTCAGCTTATTCAGATCAACAGATGTGCAGATTTATTTTCATTTTTATATTGGTTCAGGCATTCGGCCTGAATGCGTATGCACAGGATGTATTCAAAACACCATCCGGGAAAAAATATCACCTGGCCAGTTGCAGGATGGTAGAAAATGTTTCAGAAAAGATCTCTGTTGAACAGGCGGCAAAACTGGGATTGCAGCCATGCAGGATATGCCAACCCCAGGCTGTACCAAATCAGCTTCCTGTTTCAAAGGAAGGCAAAGGACAAAGCTCCACGGTACAATGTAAAGGCAAAACAAAGGCAGGAAACAGGCAGGCATAAGACCAGGATCGCTAATGGTTTTTGTTATCAGCATCAACCCGGTTAACTTAATGTTATCCGCCGAACTATTCATATGTAATTTGCCCGGGAGAAAATCTCAATAGATTAGCATGTAAAAACAAACCCTTCAGAAAAAGCAGGATATTAAGAGGCGGGGCAGACAAACTAATCTGCAGCATGCATTTCCATGAACTTGTTTCGAAGAGGAAAATATATTTCGAGCGTGCAACCCCTGCCCTTTTGCGATGAAATGGTGGCGCTACCATTATAGAACTTAACACGGTTATCAATATTTCTCAGTCCAATTCCTTTTGACTTCTGTGTAGTATCAAAACCAACACCATTATCTGTTATCAATAAAGAAACAGATACCTCGTCATTGCTAAGGGTTATGGAAACCTTAGATGCGTTAGCATGCTTGATTATATTATTTACCTGTTCCTGCACTATACGATAGATCATTAATTTTATATTGTCATTCAAAAAATTCTCACTGAATTCCTCTGCGTTCACTGAGATATTTATTTTAGTAACGGCCTGAATCTCTTCCGTCATTTCCTTTATGATATTGATCAGCATATCATCAAGCATGGGTGGCACAAGTTTCTTGGAAAGATGGCGGATCTCGCCTATGGCCAGATTCACATTCTCATAGCTTTTCAGGATCGCTTTTGACAATACCTCTTCAGATCCGTTGCATGCAAGTTCAAGATATAGTTTTGTAGAGGCCAGGATCTGATTGATATTATCATGAAGCTCCTTGCCCAGCTCTTCTCTTTCCTTTTCCTGAGCAAGGATAGTGGTTTCTGTAATGATCTCCTGTTGCTGGATCCTGTGGTTCAGCAATTCGGCTTCCAGTTTTAGTTTATCTGTTACATCATTGGCCAGAACCAGCCTGGCCTGTTCTCCCTCATAATTAATATTATCTGCCATCACATCAACCATCATTATGGTCCCGTCCTTTCTTTTATGCCGCCATATTCCGGTTTTATTTTCCAGTGACAAAGAATTGACATGATCTAAGTATTTAGCTATATCCTCCACCGGCCGGAGATCCACGGCATTTAATTTTAAGAACTCATTCCTTGAATATCCGTATTCACGAATTGCCGCATCATTTACGTCGAGGATATCAAGGCTGGTTTTTGAAAGGATCCACATGGGCATGGGATTTCCATCAAAAAGAATTTTATAGCTGGCGACTTTTTTCTTTAATTGATGTTGCGATCTTTCAACCTGAGCTATCATGGCATTAAATGCACGCGCCAGTTTTCCCAGTTCATCCCTGCGGTCTATTTCTGTTGATCTTGAATAATTTCCATTACTGATAAGGGTAGCTGCCTCAGTAAGATTCACTAATGGACGTGTAAGGTTGCGGCTTATAATCCAGGCAACCATAATACCGAGTATTATGATCAAAACACCTGCTATGATAAGCCAATACAAAAAATTGTGTGCTGCTTCCAGAACTTCATCCCTGGGAAATTCAACTGACACCATCCACTCACCATTTGAAATTTTTCCAACTGATGCAAGTGTGCGGGTACCGGACCGGTTAAACTCAATCAGGTCATCTTTATTATCAAGAGGTGGACTATCCACCGCCTTGCTTAGATCTGTCCAAAATGAACCATCTGCATTTCCAACAAAAAATCTGGCATCGGTGCCCATTAATTTTGTAATCTGGTCTACCCCCCGGGAAGCCATTTTCCGCCACCTTACAAAATATCCAAGGATCATTTTATTCTTAGCTATTGTAGCCACTACAGGATAATAGATCTCATTATTGACATGATATAAATTACCTACATAGCCTGAATCGCTGGGGAAACTTAAATTCAAAATGGATTGGGCTTCGGGTAACTGAATCTGTGATGGTATCCTGAACACGGTTGATCCATCAACCCTCACCAATTCAGCCTGCTTATAAGAACTATCCTTGTGTAAAACAGTAACCAGTTTTGCGAATTCAGCAACTGAATCCTTTCCATCAGTAGAAAGGTATTGAATAATAGCAGGTTTATTGGCAGTTATATAGGTAGCGGTGATCAGATTTTGAGTGTTATCGGAAAGCATGGCACTCAATTGTTTTGATAAGGAATGCAATCTTTCCCTGGTAACTTTTAATGTTGCCTGTTTTACACCCAGATAAGATATACTTCCAAATACGAGGATCACACTTAACAACAGGAGGCAGATAAATAAGGGAAGCCGTTTCCGGATACTTAAATGTCGAAAATTTAATTTCCGCAAACGTTGATTAAAAAAGGCTTTGGAAAGCATAGAGGTGGTTAGAATTAAGGCATCCCTTCCAAAATCACAATGCTGTTATAGGACCGTTGGATGTATTAGTAAAATTAAACATGCTTTTACCTATTTGCAACTGAAATTAAAAATGGTAAGTAATTACGCTTAGATGCCAAATCAAACCAAAGCGCTGTTCAAAGCAATGGATCATTAAGAATAAAAGGAAGCAACGGTATGAAAACCAATAGCAAACTGCATACAGCGTTGCCTGTTATAGTGTATATATTTACCTGAACATCAGCTTCTAACGAAGCACTAATTCCAGTTATCAATTTTAAGGTCATGAGGTGAGGGCTGACCTTTTCCAGTTTCAACATATGCACGCAGGCTTAAAAGGAATACGGCCCACTTCATACTGCAGTGTGCAGTAAACTCAACTTCATCGCGCCAGTTTCTATGACCGAATATTACAATGACCTGGCCATCCTGTTCAGACAAGTCAAATGTGATGAGGGTATCAATCCATTCATCAGGCCCTTCAACACAGCGCCATTGTACATTTCTACCCTGTTCCAATTGCAGCACTTCCATGGTCATTTTTCCTTTTACATCGCCGGTACTGGTACGAAAGGTGAATACGATTCTGCCTCCCAGCTTTTCATCCCCTTCCACTTCTTCGGTCCACCAGTTAGCAAGACCCTCAATTGTTGATAAAGCTTTATATACCTGCAAGCCTGAAGATGCAATACCAATGCGGTGAATAATATTTACCATAATTATTTATTGATTGCGGTGATAAAAGAATACATGAATGTAAAAACAATTTTTAGTCTCTGCTATTACATCGATCCACCTTACTCTTTCACTTTCATCTTCTGTCTTCTACAATTTCCGCTTTTCTACCCCCTTATTGGTCATCACTACATCCCTGATCGTTCCATCCTTGTTAAAGTATAAACGATCCATACAAACTACCCGGTGATCGCGGTCACTGTTTGGAATTGGTCTGCGGTGATAAACAATATACCATTCGTCCGAATCAGGAAGATTAAAAATGGAATGATGTCCGGCTCCAGTGGCCACACCGTTATCTGCCTTTAGTATGGTTGTTTTTTTTATGAATGGACCGGTCACTGCATCTGCAATGGCATATGCCACTTTATAACTGCTGTCTGTCCAGTTTCCCTCCGACCACATTAAATAATACTTTTCATTTTTTGTAAACATCACCGGACCTTCCACATATCCTTCAGGTGTTATCTCCTGCACGAGTTTTCCATTTGGAAAAGGTTCAAGCGCCGTAAAATCATGATTCAACTTTGCAATATTGCATCTTCCCCATCCCCCATATATAATATAGAACCGGCCATCTTTATCTTGAAATACTGACTGGTCAATGGGCTGTGCATTGTTATGATACTGGTTGATCAGCGGCTTACCAAGGTAATCCCTGAATGGTCCGCCAGGATTATCTGATACCGCTATTCCAATGCCACCCAGCGTATCATCCACAGCATCCGGGTGTTTACCATTGCTGTTCTGCCGCGCCGCACTCTGAATGTCATTGGCGGAAAAGAAAAGAAAATACTGTTTACCCTTTTGCACAATACCTGGAGCCCACATGGCTCTTTTTGCCCATTTAATGGCGGATGTATCCAGGATGCGGGGATGTTTTTTCCAGTGTACCAGATCATCTGTTGAAAAAGCATCAAAGAAAACCTGCCTGTCATACCGGGCGGAAAAAGTAGGATAGATCCAGAGTTGGTTTCCAATTACAACTGCATCAGGATCTGCATACCAGCCACCAAACAAGGGGTTGGAAGAAAAAGATTGTTGTGAAAAAGCAATACCAGGAATAATAAAAAACAAATAAAAGAAAAGATTGAAGA
>CBIHLW010000255.1:0-4863 GCA_966210755.1 uncultured bacterium | reverse complement strand
GCGCCCTCGTAAGTAATATGTTTCAGGAAGTCCCACTGGTTGATATTGGCATCTGCGTGGATCTGGAATTCTTTTGGAATGGGAAAAGCCGGAAGAAGGATATCTCTTTTAAGATTGAGCAGATCCACTTTATCAACGATCTCATTGGTATTGTCAATAGCCTCAGGCAGGTCATGAAAAGCTTTGAGCATTTGTTCCGTCTTTTTGAAGAAGAACTGGTCGTTGGGAAAGGCAAATCTTTTATCCTTTATCATCACATCATCATCGGAGAACTCACGAAGTGCAGGCGTAGCAACTTTTTCTCCTGTATTGATACATAGCAAAATATCATGTGCGGTAAAGTCCTCCTGGTCCACATAATGTGAATCGTTAGATGCAATGATCTTTACATGATGCTTTCTGGCAAATTTGATCAATACCTGGTTCACACGGTCCTGTTCGGCCATTCCATGTCGCTGGAACTCCACATAAAAATCTTCTCCGAAAAGGTTGAGCCACCATTTGAATTCTTCTTCTGCTTCGGTTTCCGTTTTTCGTAGAATGGCCTGTGGTACCATGGCGCCCAAACAACAGGTAGTGGCAATGAGGCCTTCATGGTATTGTTCAATGAGTTTTTTATCTATCCTTGGATATTTACCATACAGTCCTTCCATGTAACCCAGGGAAGTAAGTTTGGTGAGGTTACGATAGCCTGTTTCATTTTTTGCAAGAAGTATCTGGTGAAAACGCTGGTCCTTTTCATCCTTGGTAAAACTCCTGCGGTGACGGTCGGCCGAAACATAAAATTCACAGCCAACTATGGGTTTTACTTTAGGCTTGCCATGTTCATCGAGGTGTTTATAGGCCTGTGCAACGAACTCGAAGGCCCCAAACATATTGCCATGATCACTGATGGCAAGGGCAGGCATTCCGTCTTCGATGGCTTTTTTATACAAGGCCGGAATAGAAGCGGCCCCATCCAGCAGAGAGTATTGAGTATGAACGTGTAAATGAGAAAATTTCATGGTAATCCTGACCTCTTGATCGATATCAAATTATTGAAAATGAGTGGCTAAGCCTGCAAGTTACATTGCATTGCGGCAATAAATAGCAGGCAACTCCGTTGAATTTAATCCACATTCTGTGGGAAATTTTATATATTTTCGTAAACATCCAAGTCAACCGTAAAAACCCAATGATCAAACACATCCTCTTCGCAGCCACCATACTGTTCTCCACCGGAGGTTTCAGTAATGCACAAGCCCAAAAGAAAAAGAATGGTCCTCATGCTGTAAAGGAAGTGAAGTTTCTTGAAGAGATCACCGTAGAAGCCGAACCTTTACCGGCCACTTCTTCCGATCCGAAGGCAGCTTTTTCCAAATCCATTTTTACGAGCAATAAAAAAACGGAAGCACCTGCTTCCACCGCTGCAGCTTTTTCCATTGAACAGGCCAGTACACTTCAGTTCAAATATGCTTTATTGCTGGATACCGAAGTGGAGCAGCTTAGTAATCGACCTGCTGAAACTGATGGATGAATGGATGGGTACCAGGTATAGGTATGGCGGAGAATCAAAAAAGGGAATTGATTGCTCTGCTCTTATGCAAACCCTGTACAGTTCCTTATATAATATTACCATTCCGCGTACCGCCCGGGAACAATACCAGTTCTCCAAAAAAATATCAAGGACCGAGATCCGCGAGGGCGATCTTATATTTTTCAATACTACCGGTGGAGTATCTCATGTAGGCATGTATCTTCAGAACAATAAATTTCTCCATGCTTCTTCTGGCGGCGGAGTAATGATCAGCGATATGTATGAAGACTACTGGATGAGAAAATACATTGGCGCCGGCAGGATAGAAGAGGCCCAGCTTTCGGCCTCCGTTTCAAATCCTTAATCTTTTTCTTAAAGTCTGAATCACCGGCATCAGGTCGGGTGACAGCTTCATGCCTGCCATTCCGGTTATAAACAGGATACCAAAAACAGCACTCCTGGTTACGATCCAGCCAAATCCCTGTTGATCTTTGAACAAATACCAGGTAATGACAAAACAGGCGCCGGACAGCAAAAGAGTAAATAGGGTTTTTTGGTTGAAGGGCTGCATCCGGAATCTTTTCCAAAGAAAAACATACCGGATGCCATTATAGATGGTGAATGCTATCAGGTTGGAAACGGCAGGGCCAATAACACCCAGGTGCCTTGTAAGCTGCCAGTTCAAAGGCAGTGAAAGTGCAAGCAGGATCATGCCGCTTTTAAAATCAAACCTCCATGCAGTTGAAGTAGAAATGATCTGGGCATTGATACCGGTTCCCATATCAATGATCCTGGTCAGACCAAGGAAAAAGAAAACCCATTTGGCCATACGGTAATCTTCCTGCATGTTGAAGGTGCTGATCAGATCATCAAAACTCAGCCAGATCAGGCAAAACATGGCAGTGGCAAATAATAACTGGTTGATGGATGAATGGTGATAGATCTTTTTGATCTTTTCAAGATTCTTTTCTTTCCAGGCCTGGGACAGGGGTCCGATAGAAGCTGAAATGATGGCTCTTTGCGGAGCCTGCATCAGACTGGTAATGTTTTGGGCAAGGGTGAAAATTCCGGCGAAGCCCATACCATTTGGCATCACTGCCGCAATAATGATGGTATCAATTACGCTGGCTATATTGAATACCAGGCCACTGCCCCAGATGAATGCTGCAAGGGTCAGTATCCTGGGCAGGAATCTCCTGGTGACCTTACTGATTGAAAAATGAAATCGGAGCTGCCCGTTTTTATAGAAATATACCAGTAAGTATAAAGCAAGCAGGAGGTAGGTTAGCGAATAAAGGGCAATGAATACATCAAAGCTTTTGATGAAATGGAAACTTATCAGTACAATTAATATAGTAGATAAAAGTCTGAATGCCACCTCCCTCAGAAGGTTACTTAAAATAGATTTACGTTGTTGCCAGGCAAAGGCTTCCATTAACATGAACAGGGTATAGCCAAAACCAAAGAGAAAAGTGAGGTAATAATATTGCAGTAGCTGGGGTGAATTATCAAACACCTTATACAGGATCACGTTCTTTAAAAAAATACCGGCAATGAGTACCAGCCCAAATCCGGCAACGGGAATAATCAAACCCCAGGTCATCTGGTCATTTTTTCTGGCGGGCAGGTGTGAATGGTAATAAGGAAAGAATTTTCCAATATATGCAGGCATGCCTAAACTGGCCACGGAAAACATGATATTGGCAAAGGCAATAAAGATCCCGGTGAGACCAAATTGTTCTTTTGTTAATCCGCTTCCTTCGCGGGTGAACAACCAGGTATTAAAAAAGCCAAGCGCAAATCCGAAATAAACAATGATGGAAGAAATGATGCTCTGCCTGCGGATGGTGCTCATTGGAACGAAGTTAATAATTCAGCGCATGCTTTATGGAAGGAAGCGATCAAAGTTTATTGTACAAAGTTTAAAGTTCAAAGTCAGTGAACTGCATTCAGAAAGTCTGAGCAGGATATTAAGGGAGCGTGGAGAAAGAGAGCGGGGAATTTGTCAGACCTCCGCAGATTCAGCGTTACCTGCTCACCTTCACATAAAAATTCGGATCAACCCCAACACCCGAAAAATCCTTTCCTTCCCATTTGATCTTTTGCTCCGATGTTGTAGGATGTATCCATTGTCCATTGGTTAGTTTTACAGGCATATTAAATCCTTCTATACAATTGATCCACCTGAATTTAACTTTGTCTTCTTCAGCTTTTAATTCAAGTACAGGAATCTGGGTTGTGCGTAGGTATTGGTCAAAAACTTTTCTCAGATCCTTACCTGATTTTTCAATGATGTAAGTTTCTACCTGCCGGCCTGATACGGTCTGGTGATAAAACTCCTTATTCAGTCCTCTTAATATCTGCCTGAATTTTTCATCATCATTTATGATCTGCCGGATGTTATGGATCAGGTTAGCGCCTTTCGCATACATATCCCCGCTTCCTTCTTTATTTACACCATAAGGCCCGGTCAAAGGAATGTCATTGGAAATATTTTTCCTTATTCCCTGAACATATTCATTGCCGGCTTCAGTGCCGTAATGGTAATCTGTAAAAAGCGTTTCCGAATAATTGGTAAATCCTTCGTGCACCCACATATCCGCAACATCTTTGGTGGTGATATTGTTGCCAAACCATTCATGTCCGGTTTCATGTACAATAATAAAATCCCATTTCAATCCCCATCCGGAACCTGAAAGATCTCTTCCCAGATAGCCGTTCCTGAAGCCGTTTCCATAAGCCACTGCACTTTGGTGTTCCATTCCCAGGTGTGGTGCCTGTATCAATTGATAACCGTCTTCATAAAAGGGATAGGGGCCAAACCAGTGTTCAAAGGCCCTCAGGGTTGGCTTTACCTGTTCAAATTGTTTCCTGGCTTTTTCCAGATCATAATCCAGCACCCAGTAATTCAGGTCCAGCTTTCCTTTCTCGCCCTGCAAAGTATCACTCCAGTTTACATAGTGACCAATGTATGGAATGATATTATAACTGTTTATTGGATTGTCAACTTCCCATGTATAGCTGGCCAGGCCTTCAGACACGGATTTATTTTTCATTCTGCCATTACCAACGGCCACCAGGTCAGCTGCAACATTCATGGTGAGTGTGGCCCCATTATCAGGTTCATCACTTTGGTGATCCTTACACGGAAACCATACACTGGCGCCCAGGCCCTGGCAGGCAACGCTCATCCAGGGTCTTCCCTTTTCATCTTTGGTAAATATCCAGCCTCCATCCCATGGTGGTCTTTGGGCTACCCTTGGTTTACCATGATACACCAGTGTAATGGAATGTGTACTTCCCGGCTGGGCCTTTGGTAGCGGTATGTGCCATACATTGCCTTCATT
>CBIHLW010000254.1:0-4890 GCA_966210755.1 uncultured bacterium | reverse complement strand
CTATTTTTTTGTATGCTAACAATGAAACTTCTTACAAGAAGCTAACACGTCAATTTTATTTTTCGCCTGGCCGGTATTTTTTCGGTTTTGCATCACCGTAAACAAATTATATTTAAGAAGCATGTGAATAAAACTTTTAAATCTGCTTTATTTTTTTCATAGAGTTTATTTGAATACTCAGTAAGGCAAATTATCTTGCCGCCAGGATGACACTGGACACCTTTACAAACCTCAACGAAACAAAACAGGCCGAGATCCTGCTCGACCGGGGAATTTTCCTTGCAGAGAGGCTTTATAAAAACTTCACCATTTTTCTATACCAGGTCGATAATTTTTATGTTGAGATATACTACAACTTAAAGTTCAATACAACCCAGGGCATGAAAGGATTTGAAGATGATGAAACACTCGAACCTTACCTGGATTCAATAGATATTACCTGCCTCTACAATTAATTTCAGGAAATTCTTTGCTGCACGTAAAAACAGCAGGTACATATACGATTGGTATGCATCGCCTTGAGCCCTACATTTGCCCCTTACTACTTAGGACAAAGCAACCAAAACTCAATGGCACAACGGACAAGGATCTTAATTGCAGACAGGGATTTGAATACACTTTCAAGAATCTATCTTGCATTATTACACAGGAATTATAAGGTAGAAGCTACCAATCTTATAGAAGAGGTTGTTGACAGAACAAAAAGGTTGAAACCATCATTAACCATTCTTGGTCAGGAAGAATACCAGGCAGTAAAGGATGTAATGAAAACACCGGTAATTGTTTTATATGATGTGAACCAATACGGAACTGATAAAGATTCAGAAAAAGCAGTCTGGCTCAAAAATGACGTTTCCATTGATGAGCTATTAAGCACAATTAAAGAAATACTTGATTAGAAATTATCAAAGATTGAATTGGAAATAATTTCTCTTACTTTTTCTTTTGCCTGCTCTGCCATGATTTCATCTATATCTCCCGCTATTTTCAATTCCTGTTCTTTTATGATGATCACAAATACGGGAGCTTCTTTGTTTTTTAATGTAGGTTGAAAAGTAAATCGTTGACGGTCCTTTCCGATTTTTATATAATACTGGGTTGGAACCTTGTTGACGGTGAGGGTCAGGATCTCTCTGAGCATATGTTTTGGTTACTTAGTAAATTTACGGTCTTATCGCGTAAAAATACCAGGTAGAAATGTAAAAAGCAATAGCCTTTACCCTTCTGTTTTTAAAATTTCCAAACATATATCATTCACATATAACTTATTTTTTACCGCCTGGTGTTTATTCCTGACTTTCAATGATCTGAACATTCCACCGGTTTCTTATAAGATAAGTTGCCAGGATCATTTTCATATTTTCAACAGACATTCCAAGGTAAAGCGCGGTCATAGCGAGTAGTTCAGTTTCATTTTCGTCTACTTTTCCATCTGCCGTCATCAATTCACAACACATGGCAAATAGTGTTTCTGTAAAATCAGGCTGAATAAGGGGGGCGCAATGTTCAATAATGATCTTACTATTATGCGTGGCCTGAACAGACAAAGCTTTTACGGTAAGGTCATTTAATGAAGGAGATTTAAATTTTGATGATAGTACCAGCATCCTTGATAATTGTTCAATCTGCGACTGGCTTAGGGTTCTTCCATTTGCCATTACACTGGAAAATAAAATAGCAACGGCTGCTTCCTCTTCATTGGTTATGGGTATGTCATGCATATTCAAATTTAACCAAGAAAACTATTTTGAACCGACAAAAAGACAATTGACATTGCTGACACGGATTAAATAACAAGCCATCACAGTTTAAATTTAAGATAATACTACCAGCAGTTAAATCACAGCAAAATGAATATTGCATAGAGCCAACTGATTTTTTAAATACCTTAGGATAAAAACCATAACATGCCACAAAGTAGAAAACGTCCCGGCCACCATGAATACAGAAAACCATCAGCCATCCCTTCAAAACAGCGTACAAAAGGAAGAATAGTGTGGGGTATCCTGTTCAGCGTATTTGGATTACTTATCAGTTTCTTTGCAAGTTCCGGAAACTATATCCCGCTCATTATTGGAACCATTGCAGGATTTATCATTGGTTATATTGTCGGAATAAAAATGGAACAGGATGCCAGATAATTTTGTAATGATCATCCGGGCACAACCACTCATTCTTTGATGGGTTGTGAGTTGAAATAAAAAATCAAAAGCAACTCAGTACACTTCTCCTAATTTTAGGGCAATCTTTCACAAATGAGTATCCGCATTTTTATTACTGGTGGCACATTCGATAAAGAATATAATGAACTCACCGGACAGTTATATTTTAAAGATTCACATCTTCCGGAAATGCTGGAGCTGGGCCGGAACCTTGTACCCGTAGAACTCAGAACACTCATGATGGTTGACAGTCTGGAAATGACCGGCGATGACAGGGAACTCATTGCTGAACATTGCATGAAAAGCCCTGAAGATAAGATCATCATCACTCATGGCACTGATACCATGTCCGAAACCGCCAGGTTATTATCAGAAAAAATAAAAGATAAGGTAGTGGTGATTACCGGAGCCATGATACCCTATAAATTCGGATCTTCAGATGGATTATTTAACCTGGGTAGCGCCCTGGCTTTTGTGCAAACGCTTCCTAATGGAGTTTATGTTGTAATGAATGGCCGTTATTTTAACGCCCGTAATGTGCGTAAGAATAAAGAAACGGGTGAGTTCGAAGAATTAAAATAACCTGAACTGTATACATCGTTTCATCTTTAGAGGACGGGTATCTCCCAAAATAGCTTTACCTCTTTTACTACCATTTGATGAAGTTTCTTTAATGCTTCAGTTTTATGGATCCGGTATGGCAAAACCGGGTGTATCCATACTTTCGTATAACCATTGAGGAACCTGACCGTTGTGAAGGGAAGTTGACTACGGCACTTCATTATTTAATGGAATTTACTCAGGTGAAGTTATGTACCAGAAAAACTGATAAGAAAACTTCAGTAAAATGTTTGTTTATTTACAGATCCAAAACAGCCAGTATTATGAAAAAACTAACTGCTCTTGCTCTCCTGTGTTTTACTGGGATGATATCCCTGGCGCAGGCCTCATTTACTTCAGTTTCTTACGATAAAAAAAACCGGCCTGCACTTATGATCAACCTTCCTTATCTGGAAGACGTTTGCGAAGGATTTATTATAACCAATCTAAAGGAGACCGGGTACGATGCAGAAACAAAAGGAAAATTTTTCTGGAAACAGAATAAGCTGAATGGCTTTTATATCTTCAAAGAAGTACAACTCCAGGGTCTTGAACATAGTGTTGATCTGTATTTTAAGGTAGATGAAAGAAAAAGAAAAGAGGAATCTACCATTTATATGCTGGTAGGAAAAGGAGAAGGATATTTCATTTCCAATGACGATGATAAAATATACAATGCTGCCAAAAGGTTTATGAATGCCTTTGTTGATAAAGCTGCGGAATATAAACTTGATCTGGACATAAAGGAACAGGAAGCGCTGGTTAAAGAAGAGGAGAAAAAATTTGAGCGGATGAAAGACAATGAAAATGACCTGGTAAAGAAAAAAGCCCAGCTTGAAAAAGATATTAAAGAGAATCAAAAAGACCAGGAAGAAAAATTAAGATTGATTGAGAATGAGAAAAAGAAATTGATTGAGCTGAAGGCTCAAAAGGCTTAGTAAATAAATACAAGGAATGAAAATAAGAATACCAGGTTCAAAGATGAAATACTGTCCTGAGCAGGCATTTTTTTAGAGGATAGTCAATCATTATACTTTTTCTGGCATGCAGGGCAATAAAATGTTCTTCGCCGGGTAACGCCCAAATATTCCTTAATGATTTTATTTCCATCCCTGATACAGGTTTTTTTGGTGTGAACGAGCCAGTGCTTTTTTAAAACAAATTGTTTTTTCCATTCAAGAAAATCAAAACTGTATTGCCTTGCCTGTTGAATCAGTTCAGAAAGTTTCCTGGATGGTAAGGCGCCAATTGTATTGGCAGGATGAAGTTTAATGCGGTACAATACTTCGTTCTTGATGATATTGCCAACACCGGAAAAAATATGCTGGTCAAGCAAAACATCCGTTACCAGGGCAGAAGGATCGGCCCTGATCTTCTTCCGGGCCGCTTTCGGATCCCATTCATCACTAAGAACATCAGCAGCCCAGTCGTAATGATCATCCGGCGAACCTTCAATATATTTTACAGCACAGGTATAAAAATTCAATTCTCCTTTGGAAAACTGAAGACTTAACCTGGGAACCGTTTCTTTCCTTTCATTGATCCTGTATGTGCCAAACATCAGGAAATGTATACGAATGGCAAAATCATCAAAACATAATAAGAGATGCTTGCCCCATGTTCTTATATCAATTAATTTCTTTTTCAACAGGCGTTGCTGATCGATTTTCGAATTGCCGGTTACCGATCTGATCTTTTTACCTCTGAACACCAGCATGGCCTCTTTTGCTATTATCAATGACGGGCCCTCGGGCATAGTTTTTCATAAATAATTACAAATGACAAGCCAGGCTGATGTGCAAGATCTCCCATTTACAGCGCTTTCATAAACTGTGAACCACATAGGTAACCACTCCCCATACCGTAAAAACTGACGATTCGGAAATGTCAATTGGCGCCAACTGGTCTGTGGCCGGGAGCAAACGCTTTTTATAATGATGGATCTCTAATTGCCTGATCAGCATTTCCCCATCCAACATGGCAATAATGATCTTACCATTTACCGGCTCGGCCAACCTGTCTACAATCACTACATCGCCCTGTTGAATGCCGGCACCTGCCATGGCATTACTGTTCACCCTCATAAAAAATGTATCCGGCTTGTTCTTTATCAATTGTTCCTTCAGAA
>CBIHLW010000253.1:0-4898 GCA_966210755.1 uncultured bacterium | reverse complement strand
GGTTGGTGAAACCCAAACGACCGCCGCACAACCATTTTAATGGGTTACCCATGAACCATTTTAGATCAAGGAGGAATCCGGGGTAAATGGTTGAAACCATTAACCTAAAGAGCCTGGAAACAATTAACCCACGGTTGAAACCGTGGGTTTTGTAGAGATCTCCATTATGTTAGATTTATTTTCATTAAAATCCCAAGACACAATGGCTTAAAAACTTATTCAATAACCATCTTAAACCGCTGCGCCTGCACTTTAATAATTTTTTCTATTTCTGATTCCAGGGTTGCCACCTCGCCTGAGGCCCTTTTTGTTTTTTCAGCAACCAGGAAAGCTTCCCGTTGTGTATTGATCCTTTCTATTTCTTTTTGGATGCCTGATCTTTCTGCGTTTGTTTTCACTACATAGGTTTTAAGTTGTTCGCGGCTTAAATTTTTTAATTTATCAGGCAATGTTTTCATATCAACCCGGCTGATAAAACTGGAATCCGCTTCATAGGCGTCAACCAGATCCCAGCCTGTATTCTTATACAAACCCTTTTTACCTTTTACGGCAACCCTGGCTGCCGCAACAGATTTATTCATGCTGTAATTCAACTGGTCAACCTCCTGTTGCTTATTCAATGATTCTTCACCCAATGAGCCATATGCAATATAGGTGTTGTTCAATTTTGTATTGAGCGTGAATATCACACTATCATAAGGCGTAGGGATGTCTTCTATTCTTGCGCCATGGTTGATATTGGTATAACTGCCGCTTCCGCATTCTGTATTGAGGTTCCAGTGTTCTTTGATGCCCTGCATCCTGTCGCCGCAATAAATTGTATTTACGATCACACCTTTTTTTCTGGCTTCTTCACAGGCTTTGGTCCAGCTAATATTTCCCTGTAAAAAATCTTCATTGCCGGCTATGAACATAACCTTATAACTGTCCTTCGACTTATCCCAGGCCAGGTCTTTAAGAGAAGTGTACATTACATGTCCGCAAAATTCATCTCCGCCGTTTGTATTCAAAGCAAATAGATATTTGGATAGCTGGTCAAGATCGGACGTAAAGCCTGAGATCTGTTTTACATAGCCATCCTTTACACTATTGGTTGTGCGTCCATATTCGTATAAAGCAATTTCAATCCGGGGTGAAATATTGTTACACTTCGCCCTGCCCATTACACTTACCATATTCCATAACTGGGCTTTTGCCTGTTCAATCAATCCATCCATACTTCCACTTACGTCTAAAAGAATGGCTACCTGGATTCTGGAAGAACTGGTATCAGCCACTTCCGGATGTGCATCTTTTAAAGAGTTGGAGGAAGAAAAAATTACTGAGAAAGACAACAGGAGGCCCGCAATGGCCAGAGGTTTAATATACGTTCTCATATAGTCAAGTTTGAGCTATGATGTATCCACCATAATATTTACATAATTGCCGGATTTGCTTTTGGAATGTTTTAACAAATGAGTTTTGCAGGGAGGGGTTTTAAATGGTCCTGTCTTAAACCAGTTGAAGATTAGTTTGCTAACCAGCTCATGCATCAAATACCCTTCAAACCTCCTATTTTTGCGCTTTCCTGCTTCTGTTTTTATCAGAAAGCGGTACATTCTATTTTAGAAGCATATCCCTTAATCATTATGGCAGCGATCCTTATTTTCTTTGTTTTACACTGGTATTTATCACTTTTCTCCCAAACCTTTTTCCAGCACAGGTATGCAGCCCACAGGGCTTTTACCATGAATAAATTCTGGGAACGGGTATTTTTCATTTTTGCCTATATCACTCAGGGTTCTTCTTATATGAGTCCAAGGGTTTATGCTATCATGCACCGCATACACCATGCTTATACGGATACGGAGAATGATCCGCATTCGCCCTCATACGATAAAAATGTGATCAGTATGATGTGGCGAACCAGTATCACCTATGTGGGCATCATGTATGGGAAGATGAAAGTAGAGGAAAGATTTACTAAAAATGTTCCCGACTGGAAATGGTTTGACTGGTGGGGTAACACCTGGTATTCAAGAATATTATGGTCGGCTGTATATGTATGGTTTTATATAGTCTTTGCTCCTTCAGCCTGGTGGTACCTGCTGATACCATTCCATATTACAATGGGACCGGTTCATGGTGTCATCATTAACTGGTTCGCGCATAAATATGGCGATGTCAATTTTGAAACAGATAATACTTCAAAAAACCTTTTTAAAGTTGATTTGCTGATGATGGGAGAAGGATATCACAACAATCACCATAAGTTTCCTTCCAGGAGTAATTTCGCTGCAAAAAGAGGTGAATTTGACCTGACCTATCCGGTAATTGCTGTTTTAAAAAAATGTAACATCATTAAAATGTCAGCACAGGAACCTTAATTATCCTTTTTGTCTTTTTTCTTCTTTTTGAAAATATCTTTTAAGGCCTCACCCAGGCCTTTCTTTTTATCCTGGTCTTCAGTCTTATCTTTTTTCACTTCAGACTGCTTTTTATTTTCTGTCGTATTGTCCCGGGCCACCTCTTTTTTTTCTGTTTCTGTTTTCTTTTTTGGTTTGGACGCTATTTCAGTTTCCAATTCTCCGGCAGGTAATGTTAATGCGGATGAAACTTCTTCATTTTTCACAATAACAGGAATGGGCTGTATTGGAACAGCTTTTTTGGATGCGGTATCCACATCAGATCCTGAAGCCAGCGTGCTGTAATTCGTTTTTATATTAGGTCTGGATTTGTTTTCTATTCTTGCGCTGCTGTCAGTAGAAGCCGTAATGATGTATGGGGAAGGGTTGCTTTCAACCGGTGAAACACTGGCATGTTGTTCTTTTGGCGAAACGGTTTTCTCCGGAGGGGTTACTCTGGTTGCAGCTGGACTAATGATCTCTTTTCTTGAATGTATTAAAGTACTTCCGGCGTATAATCCACCTGCAAACAGCAGGATGATGACGGAGGTCATGATCACTTCGTTGAATGTCTTATTTTTTTCTTTATTGTGGTTTATGATTTCAATGGTATCATCAGCATTGAGAAAGCCTCCTGAATAGCTGGAATCATTTGAAGAAGGATCTGAATGTATTACCAGCGGCCGGGGTTTGTAAGACAATGCTCTTTTTCTGATCTCATCCGCTTTTTGTTCTATTTCATCCCCAATATGCTTTGAACGTGGCGCATCAGAAATGTGTTGAACCGGATCGTCCTGATGAAAATTCAATTCCATTTCATTCAGGAATGTCCATGCAGTACTTTTTCCTTCCACCCAGATCATGTCTGTTGGACTAAGCTTTTGTAACAATAACTCCTGAATTGTAAAAGGACCAGTTTCTTTATTGTTCCTGAGTAGTAAATAAACCTTTTCCATAACACACTATTTAATGGCTCACAGGATGTGTAGATAATACCAATTGTGTGCCGAAGCGGGCGCACTATAAAAAGGCAGGAGCTTTCCTTAATTATAGACCTTCAAATATTTAGGTAAGAGATGGGTAATACGGTTGATTTATTGGCTGATAAGTCCTGATCTATCCGTTTGAACTTTCATGCAGCAGCCTCATCCTATATGCATTCATAGCCGTTACGCCCAGTTTTTGAATCAGTTTGTAATTTACAATAACGCCTACAACAGCACCAATACCCGGTATAAGCTGGGCCATTTTTGCCAGGTCGATATAATCCCGGTATTCCTGTTGAAAACTTCGCCAGTCAAACTGATGGATATCATCAGGTAGTTTTTCTTTCTTTATATCCCAGTCCACGATCTGGCTATAAACATTTCTCCGGTGTTCCTGACTGCTGAAGGCCAACTGAAAAATATAAAGTATATACAACCTTTCTTTATAATCCTTTACATCAAATCCATAATTGGAAGCTATATCAAAAAGCATCTTTAATTTGATCCCTAAGAAAATGGGAAAATCGGCGAGCGCCAGGAAAAATCCACCTGCACCGGTTACTCCGCCCTCTGCAGCCGCGGTTTTTTTATAATTGCTGATCAGCTGCATGATCGCGGTTTCGGTATCGGCCATATTTACTACAGGTCTCGGCTGACGGGCAGTAAATTTTGCACCAAACAATACACTCCTGATCATTTGTTTGATAATGGAAGTAAGTGTTTGATGAACTTTTTCCGGAATATAACTGTTGATCTTTACCTGCATGCCCTTTGAAAGCCTGTTCACCAGCGAGGGTTTTCGCTGCATGCGTTTTTGCCATGCTTTTAGTTCCGCGTGAACGATTTCACTGTATCCCATGTTTTACCAATGCAATAAAATGGCCAGCGTTTCGGGAGTTTCAGTCCCGTGTTGGTTTCCTTTAGGTATAATCAGATCTTTTTAAACCTTATTGTTACCAGGCATACCCTAAAGTAAAGGTGAGTGGAATTTTAAGTCCGGCATTATCCGGAAAGATATTTCCATTGGAATAATGATTGATCAGCACTTCCGCATTCAGATGCCTGTTCTTACCTGCAAACATTCCAATACCCATAAAATCCTGAAAGGTAAAATGCCTTCCTGAATTTTTTCCATCGATCATTGTTTTAGATATATAACTGGGTCCGGCAACGCAATAGTTAAAATAAAAATCTGCGGGTTTTGTACGGAGTAAACTAAACCTGAACAAAGGATAGGCAGAAATGGTGTAAATATTTTCTTTGAGTTGATCGCCCTGCCACCATCCAATTGAAGTTCCGATATCGAACGAGAAGAATTTTTTTGTGTGAAAGATATTACGCTGGTATTTGAGGAAAGCGCCTTTTGATATATGGATCTTTCCGCCCCAGAAAATGGGAACAGGTCCTTTGGAAAAGAAATTATTGACGCCATAACCGAAATTCTTTGTTGAGTAGCCAAATTGCAAAAGCTGGTGCGGGAAAAAATGATTTCCTTTTGCATTCTCTTCCAGTTTATCTGGTGTAAGGG
>CBIHLW010000252.1:0-4907 GCA_966210755.1 uncultured bacterium | reverse complement strand
ATCCTGGATCAGCTCAATAAATTGAACTGAAATATTTTTAAAATCTACTGTATCATTTTTTTCATAAGTGTATACCAACATTCTATGCAAGGTATCTGCATAATTAGCGAGCACCTGTCTGCTGATGTCAACAAGATCGTACCGGAATCCTTCGGACTCATGCATCTGGCCTGGTGTGCTTAATAATTCTTTCCATGCAGGAATGAGATCACGCGGTTCATAAAATTTCCTGGGATTTGCCCATCTTCTGGATCTCATAAAACCAGGGCGCGCTACAATCATAGATTCGGGACCGCCCGATGAAATACCACCATTGTAAACCGTATTCTTCAGGATCATCCAGGCATTTTCCGCATGAATATTTTTTGAACCATACCTGCGACGGGCATAATACCGAAGCCAGTTATCAATATCAATTTCCTGGTTGTTCCATGCATGTTCCATCATCAGTTCATACATCACAGGATTCTGTTCAATGGCTTCCGGTGTTAATCCGATACCTGAGATTTTTCCTGATGCCGGATCATTCCTGGCTTCCACAGGGTCGGCCGCCACCTGCTTCATTCTTCCATACAAACTTACATTCCCTCCAAAATTATGAAGCATGCACCAGATCCATGGCTTGCCATAATAGGCTTCTGTTTTATTCCACATTGGTTTACTCTCACTATACAGATCGAGTATGATCATTTTATCATCGGGCACTGCATTCAACAGCGCTTTAATCTGCGTGGGCTGCCAGTATTTTGGTGTATAAGAGAACATCCACCCCTGCATCACCCACACTGCCTGCGGATCAACCGAGGCCATGGACTGATAAACTTTTTTACTGATATCATTGAGATAGACAGAATCATTTGTTGGCGGTGTATTCTCATTAAAAGTATCGGCTGAATAATAATGGTCTGTTCCAAAAGTATTGATCAGCTCCTGTGTAAATTTTTTTCCGATCACTGTAAACATACTGTCATCAGGATCCAGGATATGAACTTCTGTAAATCCCTGCCATTTTGTTTTTTTTAATGTTGCGTTTGGAAATTTTTTACTGAATGCTGGCGGTACGTGTCCGGTAAATGCCGGTAATATGGGTTTCATACCCAATGACCTTTGTCTTTCCAGGATCTTTTTTTGCAACGCTTCCTGTCTTTTCATGAATGACTCAGGTAAAGGTCCGCCCCATCCGTCAAGGTTACCCATCCAGAACCAGTTGAAGTATGCCGGACCACTAAAGAAATCTTTCAGTTCTTCTTTACTGAATCCAACCTGTTTATACACTTTATTCCAAACAGCATTCTGTCCTGTAATAGAAAGCGGGAAATTAATTCCATTCAAAGCCATCCAGTCAATTTCCTTTTCCCATCGCTCCCAGTTCCACCAGCTCATGGTATAATTGAATGTGCAGTAATTGAGATAATACCGGTATTGGTGGGGACTTATAATTCTAATCTTCTTTTTTACAGGTGGAAGATGAACCGGCAGGGAAAGATTATTGCCGTTCCAGCTGATATGGCTATTGGTGAAGTTCTTTAAATAATGGTTTAATGCACTGCCTACAGAAACCCCTGTATTCCCCCGGAGTATGATCCTGCTTCCCCTGCTTTCTATTTCAAAAACATCTTTTCCCTCAATGGCATCAATGAATTCAATATCAAAATTTTCAGAATGATCAGGGAGGATCCTTTCAATGAGTTGTCTGGCCGCTATCAAACCGGTATTATCCGCAGCATGTGAAAATATAAAAGCAAATAAATAAAGAATGAACAGGCCTGTTTTTTTCATGTTCATCCATTATCCATTTAATTGATGAACAGATGTGTACTTATTGCCAAAACGGTCTGTGGCAATAACTTTTACATTTTTTGCATTTGCAGGAATAAGAGACCTGAACAAATGATTTGTAAGTTTCGGCTCAGCAAACCCTCTTGGCTTGGGAAGCTCAGGACCCAGCATGATAGAATAGGCTAAGGGATCATATCCTTCAAATTGTTCCAGTTCACCCATGCGCATATCATCTATCCAATATTCATTCTTCCATTGGGGATCATAATTCCAGATGTTTGCTATCAGCTGCTTTTGTGCATCATTAAAATCATTTACAAATAATGCCATCTGGTGATCCGCATCTTTACCGGTGCTTTGATAATGCCAGCTCAATTCCTTTCCTTTTGCTTTATATACTCCGTAACCTCCCGGAGTGCCGTCTCCACAAATCGGTCCCGTCCACCAGGCACCGCAAACGGTTCCATGATTATGTTCATAAATATTGCCTTTGATGGCATTTACATGATAGTGTGTGTGACCCGACATGATATGGACATTCCGGTCACCCAGAATATCATAAAGCGCCTGATTATTTTTGGTGCCTTTGTGTACCGGGATGTGCACACAGAGTACAATGGTTTTGTCCCTTGGTACAAAAGAAAGATCTTTTATAAGCCAGTCAAGCTGGTGTTGCTGAAAGAATCCGTCATATTCCCTGTCCTTACCCAGATACCTCACATTATCCATCACTACATAATGCATCTCCCCGCGGTTGAAAGAATAATAGGTAGGCCCATAGGTTTTTTGAAATGTATCGTCTGATGTTTCATCACCTCCGTTTCTGTAATCCATATCATGATTACCCAGGCATTGAAAGAATGGTATGCCCATTTTATTTACGGCCCTGCTGTATTCGCTGAACAACTCCAGCTTATCCCAAACAATATCTCCAACGGTAATTCCATGCATCAATGCACCCGCGGCAGCCGCAACCAGTTTCTTCACATCAGGCACTGACTGTTTCATCATTTTATCTACATCTTTTGCATGGGCTACCTGCGGATCTGCCCAGATGAGGAACTGGTGTTCATTATCACTAACAGATAAAGGAACCAGTTCAAAAATGATCTCCTTATTTACATTTTCTTCCTGCAATAAACGGTAGTGCCTTGAGATGCCATTCTCATTTGCAAATTCATAACCTGATGGTGTTGAAATGAAAATTGAAACGGCTTCAGGATGCGGAGTAAATTCAAATTCACCTTTTTTATTTGTTGTCACCACATTATATCCATCACTCACCACCGCATTGAACACAGCTTTTTTCTTTGATAATACTCTTCCTCTTAAGGATTGCCCATCACCCATCAGCACTTTAGCCGGTGTACAACCGGTAATAAGCAGGCCCCCTGTAAGCCAGGCAATATTCCGGAGGAACTGTCTTCTTTGCATATTGATTTATCTGCCTTTGTTAAAGATTCAAATTATATAATTCAATAGACTCCCGACTATTTCCTTAATCCTCCACAGTTGTGGCTCCTTCTATTTCAGTAACCACTGAAGTATTGGTCAGTGCTATGTTTTGCTGCATACGGGCTGATGTCCATCTTCCTGTTGTTTTGTTATAGGTTCCACCCAGTTGTGTGAAATTGGATGTGGTTGGAAATGAAAATTTGCCGGTATTGGAACCCATGGTAAAAAATGGTTGTTCTTCCAGGGTCACCGGATTGGTTACATCATAGTAATCTGTATTGGTGATCCGGTAGCCAACCGGTGGGGGTCCGGCGCTGAACAAAGCACCATTGCCTCCATAAAATATCACATCATCAGGAACAGTTTCATGTGTGATGGCCGTGCCTTCAAAAACTGCTATGCCTGCAGCATTTCCACTGTTGGCCAATAGATTGGTGGTTGGGTTACCAAAACCATCTCCATTCTCGGTCTTGTACATTTTTCCAAACCATTTTGAAGAACTGATATCGGTAGAACTTGCGCCCCAGATCTTTGGCGTTGCACCCACATAAAAATATTCACCTTTCATTACTGTGCCTGAAGTAAGATCGAACTTATAGGTTCTGGCCCCACCGGTTGCCCATCCGTTTACAGGAGCGCCTGTAGGTTGTGCGGTACCGGCATTGTTTGAAGTGACCACCGAAAAAGGTGTAATTGAAAAGTCAATATCCCTTGTTGCTTTAAACTGTATGTATTCATGGTCGGCATCTGTGCCTGTTGGATCGGTAAGATATCCGGTGATAACAAATGAAGCGATCTTGGGAGCACTGGCACTGAGTACAGTGATATCATTTTCTGAACGTGGCCAAACCATGGGAGCACCATCTGCATTCCTGAAAACCACTCCCGTAAAATTACTCAGGTAAGGAAGCGTATTGTCAGCAAAACTGGCTGTTGATTCCGTATGCAGGATTATATTTCCGAAACCGTCATTGATGATCCTGTCTCCTTCATAAGTTGCACCAACAGGGGTAGAAGGATCAAAGCCCGCACTGGTAATGGAAACAAGCGTGCTTTCATAATCTCCGGGATTGTCCAGGATTTCATTGGATCTTACAATGGAAGGACTAATGGTTACATTGGTTGCTACTTTATCAATGTCTGCTGAAGTAAGACCGGCAAGTACAAGAATGCCATTCTCACGCCTGAGCGTCTTACCATTGATATTGATCACAAGTGAATCGCCCGGTACATAGCTGGCGGCATCTGAACCTAATGAAAGCGCAATGCCTCTAAGCCTTCCAAGCCTTCTTGCATCCTGAACGGCAACCAGGCCTTCAGGCATGTTTCCGCCGGAATGATCTGAAACCACCACTACAGAAATTTTATCAGCACCAAACATATTCGCGGTAGTAAGAACAACATCGCTTCCTTTGAAAATATTCCTTACATCAAACGTGGATATATAAGGACTCACCTTGCCTCCCGGATAATTGCCATCTTTTTTACATCCCGCAATAAAGCCCATTGAAAGCATTAAGAGGGAATAGAATAATATTTTTTTCATTGAAGTATTTTTTTGCATT
Source organism: uncultured bacterium (assembly GCA_966210755.1). Classification (GTDB taxonomy): domain Bacteria; phylum Bacteroidota; class Bacteroidia; order Chitinophagales; family Chitinophagaceae; genus Flavisolibacter. Next base: position 108 of record CBIHLW010000252.1, on the reverse strand, counting down.
TACAATTATACTTTACTGTTATTATGGTTTTTGCCACCAAACCTGTGTTGAAAAATCATCAGGTCCCTGGCTGGCAACAGCCGCCTGGTAGTTGGTTGGATTTGTTGA
>CBIHLW010000251.1:0-4910 GCA_966210755.1 uncultured bacterium | reverse complement strand
CGCATCTTCAACATATATTTCCAATATAAGAATATGGATTACCATGCTGTGGTATCTGTTCGCGCTACGCCATTTTTTACCGAATACACACTGAATAATATCAATCAGAACCTGATGGATATGCTCCCTGGCAACAAGATCATTTCCAAAGGAAAAGATCATTTTATTTTTTCCAATTTCACCGATAAGGATTCTCCGGCACTTATGAACGCCATCATAAAGGCAGTGGCAGAACATTTACATTCCGTTCATAGTTAACAGCTCTAGCCTGGCCGTAAATGTTTTGAATCAACTGATTTTAATGATCCTGGAATGGTGACTGAATAATTAATAAAAATCCATATCGTTTTTTAATCAGGGCATATCACCTTCTTCACTATTTGCCATCAAGGTTTTTTATCCATGAAATAACGCCTTCCATATACACTTTCTGATCGTCCCACATAGCCATATGGCTGCCTTCCGGACAATGCAGGTAAGTTCCTTTCCTTACCCGGGTGCTCATCCACTCCATGTGTTTTGGATCCATGGTATCATTACCTGCACCAATTGTCAATACTGGAAGGGTCAACTGCGGGAGATCAGCTTTCCGGTCCCATTTTGAAAGTCTTCCACTGATCCCAAATTCAGAAGGACCCTGCATCATGGTATAGATCTCACCATTCAGATGTTTAAACATCCTGTTCACCGGTTCGGGCCATTCCGGTAAACGCATGAGATGCTGGTTATAAAAATTCGGAATGAGTAATTCCATATAACGCGGGTTAGCAACATCATTGTTTGCTTCAAGGGCCCTGATTTCAGCAAGTACAACCGGATCCATTTTCTTTGCCAGCACTTCTGAATATTTTCCATAATCAGGTGCACTGGCCATCATATTCGATATTATAAGTCCCTTAAGATGTACCTGATGCCTAAGGGCATATTCCAATGCCAGTATTCCACCCCATGAATGTCCGAGTATAATAAAATTGCTGCTGTCAAGTTTCAATGCCTGTCTTACCTGTTCCACTTCATCCACAAAGCGGTCGATGGTCCACAAACTGCTATCCTTTGGCTGGTCGCTGTAATAAGATCCCAACTGGTCGTATTCATAAAATTCAAATCCCTCTTTGGGAAAAAAACTTTCAAAACATTCAAAACCCTCGTGGGTTCCCGCCGGTCCGCCGTGCAATAAAAGGATCTTTACTTTTGGATTGTTTCCAAATCGCTTGGTCCATACTTTAAAATCCCCTGCCGGTGTTTTTATGGGTATCATTTTAATTCCACCAGACTGCACACCACTGTCACCATAATTAAAATATTCCTGGAGTGAAGTCTTTTTTACTTCAGGCCCGCCCTTTACACTTACATCACAGGCAATGAATGTTGTCATTATGAAGAGAAGAAGAAAAAGCTGTTGCATTTACTGTTATTTGATCAGATAAGTTATAGTTTTTCTTTTACTTTGAAGACTACTTCTGTTTATGAAAAAGATCATTATTCCATTTGCCCTGCTGTTATCCTTCCACGCTTTCAGCCAGTCACGTACTGACACCATCAGGATGATACAACAAACCGCATCCTTATACGACCTTGATTTTACGGATGCTGAAGCAGATTCCATGATCAGTAATATTTTTTCATGGAAAAGGAATTATGTAAGGATGCACCAGCGTTTTCCTGTCAATGACCTTGTATTCCCCTTTGCTTTTACTCCAGCACCGTTCGGATTTAAAGTGCCAGTAAACCAGCAAAAGATCAACTGGAATATCCCGGATCATATCTCCTTACCAGACAACAGGAACGACCTGGCCTTTTATTCTATAACGCAACTGGCTTCACTCATAAAGAACAGGAAAATAAGTTCTGTTGAACTCACCACCTTTTTTATTGCAAGACTGAAAAAATGGGGTGATACCCTGGAATCAGTAATCACCATTACAGAAGATCTTGCCATGCTTGAAGCAAAACAGGCAGATGATGAAATAAAAAAAGGAAAGTACCGCGGACCACTGCATGGAATTCCATATGGACTTAAAGACCTGTTTGCAGTTAAAGGTTATAAAACTACCTGGGGTTCCACTCCATACATGAACCAGGTGGTTGATGAAGATTCATACGTGTATTCAAAACTGAAAGAGGCTGGGGCTGTTCTATGTGCAAAACTTTCATTAGGCGCTCTTGCCAATAACAACAAATGGTTTGGCGGAGAAACAAAGAACCCATGGAACCTTCAGCAGGGTTCAAGCGGATCTTCCGCCGGATCAGCTTCATCCGTTGTGGCAGGACTTCTTCCTTTTACCATTGGCACAGAAACATTGGGCTCCATTGTATCGCCATCAACAAGATGTGGCGCTACGGGATTAAGGCCAACGTTTGGCACGGTTAGCCGTAGCGGTGGAATGGTGCTAAGCTGGAGTATGGACAAGCCGGGACCCATTTGCAGAAGTGCAGAGGATGATGCTATTGTTTATTATTATATAAAAGGAACAGATGGCAAAGATCCGGGTAGCATAGACCATGCATTCAATTATGATCCAAAGCGGGATATAAAAAAATTAAGGATCGCTTATGCTGAAAATTATTTCAGGAGGTTGCCAAAAGATGCAATGGAATGGAAAGTAATTGATGCATTCAGGGCAATGGGTGTTGATGTTAAACCTGTAATTTTTCCTGATAGTGCCGTATATCCTTTCAACCTGGTATCCCCTATCCTGAACTCAGAATCTGCAGCGGCTTTTGACGAACTTACCAGAACCAACCGTGATGATCTCATTGAAAGACAGGATAAGGATTTCTGGCCAAATTCTTTCCGTTCCGCAAGACTAATTCCGGCAGTTGAATACATCAATGCCAACCGTTACAGGTACGCTTTATGCAATGCAATTCAGGACTTCATGAAAGATCATGATGTGGTAATTGTTCCAACTTACATGGGTAACCAGTTAAGCATAACCAACCTTACGGGCAATCCGGTTGTTTGTATGCCTATGGGATTTAACCAGAGAGGCCTGCCCCAAAGTATTACGCTTGTGGGAAAGCTTTATGATGAAGCATCTATACTTGAAGCAGCAAAAGCATACCAGGAAAAAACCGGTTACCATAAAAAACACCCCGAAAAATTTTTAAATTGATCTTTGAGGCGCATCATTTTATTAATACACTGATAAATCTGAATTACTGTAATTTCCAACCCAACCACTAATGAAATCAAAAATGAGAGATATTAAATTACTGCTGCTGTCCGGAATTATTTTCACATCGTGCAATAGTCAGCAGGATGTAGACCTTCTAATATATAATGCCAAGATCTACACCGTGGATTCTTCCTTCAGCATTGCTGAAGCCATGGTGATAGATGATGGTAAGATCATAGAGGTTGGAGATAAGAAAACCATTTCAGCCAAATATGGCAGCGATAGTACCATTGATGCTCAGGGAAAATTTATTTATCCGGGATTTATTGATGCGCATGCACATTTTTATCGCTATGGACTGGGCCTGCAGACAGCTGACCTTGTTGGTTCAAAAAGCTGGGAGGATATTCTTGGTCGCTTGCAGGCATTTGAAAAAAATCTTAATGAAGGTAAATGGCTTGTAGGCAGGGGATGGGACCAGAATGACTGGCCGGTTAAGGAATATCCGACCAATGAACAATTGAATGATCTGTTTCCAAACAGACCAGTGATACTTATAAGGATCGACGGACATGCAGCAATTGTAAACCAGAAAGCAATTGAACTGTCAGGCATCAAAGCAGGACAGAAATTAACAGGAGGAGAATTTGAAGAAAAGAATGGAAAGCTCACAGGTATACTTATTGATAATGCAATCGATCTCGCATCTTCTAAAATTCCAGAGGCCTCATCGCAGGAGATTGTGAAGTCCCTGCAACAGGGACAACAAAATTGTTTTGCAGTGGGCTTAACTACTGTTGATGATTGTGGTATCAGCTACAGGGAAGCCCTTTTTATGGACAGCCTGCATAAAAATGGAATCCTGAAAATGCGTGTGTATGCCATGCTAAGCGATTCAAGATCTAATTATGATTTTCTTTTCAGGAATGGCAAGATCAAAACAGACCATTTAAATGTACGTTCATTCAAAGTGTATGGTGATGGTGCGCTGGGATCGCGTGGCGCCTGCTTATTGGAACCGTACAGTGACAGGAAAGACTGGTATGGCTTTTTGTTGAGCGATTACAATCATTTTGATTCGGTTGCCAGTATTATTGCAAAGAACGATATGCAAATGTGCACACATGCAATTGGTGATTCGGGCAACCGTGTAATTCTGAATATTTATGGAAAATATTTAAAGGGGAAGAACGATAAACGGTGGAGAATAGAACATGCACAGGTTATTAATAAAAATGATTTTGATCTGTTTGGTCAATACAATATCATTCCGTCTGTGCAACCAACACATGCTACCTCCGATATGTACTGGGCGGAAGAAAGACTGGGAAGCGAAAGGGCGAAGGGAGCCTATGCATTCAAAGAACTATTGAATGAAAACGGATGGATACCATTGGGAACAGATTTCCCTGTTGAAGATATTTCACCATTCAAAACTTTTCTGGCAGCAGTGTTCCGGGTAGATGCCAAAGGATATCCTGATGGCGGTTATCAAATGGAAAATGCGCTGAGCCGTCAGGAAGCTTTACGTGGCATGACCATTTGGGCGGCACGTTCCAATTTTGAGGAACATGAAAAAGGTTCTTTGGAAAAAGGAAAGTTTGCAGATTTTGTAATACTTGATAAGGATCTGATGAGTGTGAATGCAAACGAAGTATTAAAAACAGCTGTATTGTCAACCTATATTGGCGGAGTTAACGTTTACCGTAAATAGGATCGTGGATTACACGGATAAGATCAGGATGATAAGGATAAAGATCTGTATCGGCGGCTAATATTAGCGGCATTAAC
>CBIHLW010000250.1:0-4912 GCA_966210755.1 uncultured bacterium | reverse complement strand
ATATTCCCCTGTATCACCATATCATTATTCACCGTAAGGTCGCCACTGCCATTGATGTTATTGCTGTTGCTGAACACAAGTGTGGAAGGAAAAACCTGGCTGATATTTAATGTAAGCGTACCACTGTTTCCAAAACTTCCTGTTCCGCTTACAACAGAACCTGTATTGTGATTAAAGGTGGAATTGTTTTGCCATATGCTGCCGTTGGTAAATGAAATGGTTCCGGTATTGGTGAAAACATTTGAACTGGTAATGCTGCCTCCATTTAAATTAATGGTTCCGCTGTTACTCCAGGGTGTGGCAATGGTAGTGGCTCCTGTTGTTTTATTGATGGTTCCGGTATTGGTGAGTCCTCCGCTGAATTGCCAGAGCGCGTTTGCGTTGATGTTGAAATCATTATTGTTGACAATAGCGGCAGAACCGTTGATGCCTCCTTCCGTCCAGTTGATGGTTCCATCGTTGGTGATGGTAATGCCGGAGCCTGTTGTTTTAACGCTGCCTGTACTGAATGCCAGCGTTCCCGTATTGCCTATTGATACTGTTCCGGCGCCTGTCAGGGAACCGGACTGGTAGTTAAAGTCGCCATCCACCGTAATTTCATCTCCATCGCCATTGTTCAGGGTGAAGGTAGATGTCATGGAAATGGCGCCACCGCTGGCAATCACCACCTGGTCGGCCGTTACCGCGGAATTCAGTAAAACCGTATGCCCGTTTCTAATGGTGATCACTCCATCAGTACTTGAAGGAGGTGTACCGGTAGCTATGAAGGACGTTCCATTGTATCGTTCCCAGATGCCAGCAGTATTCCAGCTACCGCTTCCTATGGTTTGGTAGTCGCCCTCAGACTGTGAAAATGAAATATTTGCGCACATCAAAAAAATTAAGATGGCAGAGATTCTGGTAAAGATTGAATGCATATTTCTGTATTTAAGATCAGAGATTTGATACGAGGATGCGGATGGAGGTTTTACAGAAGATGGATCCAGTCCATGAAGTGGAAGTTGTAAATATATTGGGATCAGGGATGCAGGGAAATGACTAAATCTAGTGAGTGTTTACACGATCCTGTTTTTAAGCGCCAGGGAAACCGCTTCGCCGAGTGAATGAACATGAAGCTTTTCATAGATCTTTTTAATATGGGTATTCACGGTAAAATAACTGATGCCCATTTTATCGGCCACCATTTTATAGCTAAGTCCTTCCGACAAGAACTTCAGCACTTCAGTTTCTTTTTGGGTGAGTTGAAAAAAATCCTGTTGCTGCGCGGGCTTATTGAAATAATTCATCACCCTTAAGGCCACCGATGGCGTCATGTAAGCGCCACCCTGGTGCACCTCCTCTATACATTGTGTGATCTTTTCCGCGGAAGCATTCTTCAGGATATATCCTTCGGCACCTGCCTTCAGGGAAGCGAAAATCTTTTCTTCATCTTCAAAAACCGTTTGCATGATAATGCGCACACCCGGAAAGTTTTTCTTAATTGTACTTACACCGCTGATGCCATCAACATTGGGCATCTCAATATCCATCAATACTATGTCCGGCTGATATTTCCGCATGTCATCCGCCACATGGCTGCAATCAGGAAAATCGGCTACATACTGCATTTCATCAGTTAAGGAAAGAAGCGCTTTCAAACTTTCACATCTCTGATGGCTGTCATCGTATATTACAATCCTTATCAATTTTCCGAATATAATCTTAATACAGTGGAATCTTAATCCCGAATATTAGCGAGGGGAATGATACAGCGTATTTGAGTTCCCATACCGGGCCGGCTTTCAAAATGGAATTTTCCTCCTAATGCATTGATACGGCTTTTCATATTCCTCAACCCATTTCCATTTTTTCCATTGTCAGCATCCCGTCCTTTCCCATTATCACTAACCTCCAGGACCAGGCTTTTTCCAACTACCTCCAGCCGCACGGCGGCCTTAGTGGCACCACTATGCCTGGCTATGTTATTGATGGCTTCCTTGGCTACCAGCAGGATATTTTTCCTGGCACCGATATGATTCAGATTTCTTTCGGCTTCTTTATCTACATGATAACTGCAAATGATATTCATGGGCGCCAGTAATTCATAGCTGTAATTTTTAAGCTTGGTTTCCAGGGTGGTCTCACCCGGACTCCGGGTGTTGAGTGCCCACACAATATCATTCATATTCTCCATCACCTGGCGGGTATTGAGGTTGATCTGTTTCAATGCATCCTCTGCCTTCACCGCATCTTTAGTGAGGGTTCTGGAAGCAACAGAAGAATAAACATGAATGCTGCTGAGTGTAGCGCCTACTTCATCATGGAGATCCTGCGATATCCTGGTGCGCATCAGTTGTATTTTTTTATACTGGTTGATGCGGTACCTGTAGATCAGCCAGATGGCGATAATGGTGGCGGTGGCACAGGCCAGGTAAAACCAGAAGCTTTTCCACCAGGGCGTGGCAATGGTAAATTGATACAGGGCGGGCTGGCTCCAGTTGAAGTTATCATAACTCGACGCTACTTTAAAAGTATAGTTGCCGTGAGACAAACCATGATAGCTAACGGAGTTGGTGCCCTGCACCCTTGTCCATTCATCACCATTCAGGCTATAGCGGTAATACACCAGGTCCGGTCTTGAAAAATCGTTAGCGGTAAAAGATATCGTGATATTATTTTGCGAATGACCCAATACAGGATCATGGGCGGCGCGTTCCTTTCCGTTCACCCTGATCTCTGAAATAAAACTGGCCACTTCGTTTTTGATCCCCACTACTTCCGAAGGCCTGAAATAATCTATACCGTTGGTGCCGGAGAAATACATATAACCATCACTGGACAACAGTCCGCCATTCCTGTTGAATTCCGAATTCAGCAGTCCGTCGCGTTTGGAGAAATTTTGAAATGATCTGCTTTTTACATTGAACCGGCTCAGGCCATTGTTGGTACTCAGCCAAAGGTTGCCCTGGTGATAGGGAACAATAAAATAGACCACATTATCAGGAAGCCCGTTTTCCATGGTATAATGAAAAAACTTTTGCTGTTTGCTGTCAAAGAAATTGAGTCCCCCACCCTTGGTACCGATCCATAGGTTTCCATTGCCATCACCTGTAACAGCATACAGGGAATTTTCATTGAGCGAATACGGATCAGATGGATCATTGAGATAAGTGGTATCCGTAAAATTTTTTTTATTGACGCGGAGCAGTCCTTTCAATGTAGCCACCCAGTAATACCCTCCTTCATCACATAACTGTGTAGCGTAGTCGCCGATGGCTTTTGAAACCGTTTCCGTATGTATGGAGAACCTGCCTACGGTACATACGACGCTTGTTGAGTCATGCAAAAAAAATTGTTTGGGATAAAGCAGATTTTCCTGGAATAACCGGTTTAGTATTTTTAGTTGTATGGGAGGAATGTCTTCCTTTCTTTTTCCAAGGGTATGAAAAATAATTTTTTCCAGTCCGAGTTCTTTGGAACTGGTAAAGTGCATTTTTTCATTTTTCCTGATCACAGAGAAATTGGAATAACCGGTTTCCGCCACAATTTCTCCGCCGGTCCATTCATAGAGGCCGAAGATCATGCGTCCAACGCTTTTTTCGGTGATCTCTTCAAGCCCGATGGAAAAGAAAGGCGACCTGCCGATGCGGCATTTTAAGATCCCTTCCCCGAATCCACCCAGCCAGAGATCCTGGTCTTTGTCGAGAAGGAGGCTTCGCAATTCCTTATTGCCTTTCACCGAAGGTTTATTACCCGTCATTTCCACCTGTGAAAGTTTTTCTGTTGCAAGGTCAAACTGCAGAAGACCTTTATTGGTAGCCAGCCAGGTGATGCCATCGCTTTCCGTATACTTAATGGAGAATGGGGCGAAATCATCTTTTAGGAAATCACTGTCATATCCCGCTATTCTTTTGCCTTTAGCGTTGAAGATATCGAAGGAATGACCGATTGAATACAGGTAGTGGTTTCCTTTGGAGTCACTGAAATAGTTGGACACGATGGTACGAGCATTCACGGGATATCCCTTTAAGTTTCCATGATGATACCAGGCCTGATCTTTTTTATCATACAAAAGAAAGCCACCTTCAGTAACACTGCCGGTTCCGATACGGCCATCGGGAAGCGTATAAAAATTTGACATAAGCCCGGCCGGTGTTTTTGTTTTGATCCATTGATTTGTTTTTATCCTGAACAGGCAGATCTCATTTCCCAAATGGAGTAAGAGTTCATTCTGGTTAAGAGGATAGATGTTCATGACCTCGTAATTCAATCCGGCCCCCGGCCTTTGTATTCTCCGGTTCTTTCCCGTTACCGGATCAAAATGGTTCAGTCCCTGCCGGGTGCCGATCCATAATTTTCCCGAGCCGTCGTTAACCATGCAGTTAATGGTATTATCGGACAGGGAGGAAGTGTCGTTGTTGGCTGCATAATATTTTTTAAAGTTGTAACCGTCGTAGCGGTTAAGGCCATGGTGGGTACCGGCCCATATGAATCCCCTCTGGTCCTGCAAAAGGCAATAGACCACATTTTCAGACAGCCGCTGATCTGTGGTAAATTGCTGGAACCGGATCCGTGTTTGGGAAAAAGAGGTATTGTATATAAACAGGAAAGCCACAAAAAATAGAAAGCTGGGGAAATGATGATAAGGCTTCACCTTCATTACTTTTGATTCTTATAAGAAAAATGGTTTGGTCACTACAATATAATTTATTTTGGGAAGAGACTGATATCGAAACGGCTAATGAGGTTGTTCGTATTTCTTATAACCGGATTCCTTCGCTTCGCTCTGAATCTACATATCAAAAGTTCAACGTGCCAGGAAGTTCCCTCGGCTTCACCTCGGAATGACAAAGCGTTCGATAGTATGTGTAGGTACCTAACCCACTAGCTTTGTTTTCAGGTGAACCAGGAACTTTACCGCATAGTGTAAGTA
>CBIHLW010000249.1:0-4923 GCA_966210755.1 uncultured bacterium | reverse complement strand
GGTAAATATCTTTATGCAAAAGTGGAACCTTTTGCAGAGGCATTTACTTTGAAGCTCAAAGAAAAATTTCCTTCGCATCAGACCGGGATCACGGGTGCTTTTAAAAGACAACTTGAGATCATTGAAATGCTGGAATGGGTTACTACCGTACCTGCCGATGAACTAAAAAATTACCTGCTCACTGATCAGGTGAAACTGGTTACCGATCGTGACGGGCTGCTTATACTAAGTGCTGAAGAAACCCTGCTACTTTGTTTTTATATTACCTCGGCTCCTTTCTTTGCTGCTAAATTATTTGAATCGGGCAGCAGTGAGGAGTTCATGGAAGAGTGGAAACGTTTATCACTGCCTCTTTCAAATGTAGATGAGGAAGAAAAGATCTTTACTAATGCTTCATTGCCATATATCCCGTCTTTTTTGAGGGAGAAAAGAAATATTCTTTCCAATACCGACCTGGTTACCGATGTAGTGCAGACCAACAGCATCAGGGGACTTATACATGCACACAGTACCTGGAGTGATGGCAGCTATACCATTGAGGCTATGGCTACCGAATTAATAAAACTGGGGTTTGAATACCTGGTTATTTCCGACCATTCCAAAGCGGCTTTCTATGCAAATGGTTTAAATGAACAGAGGATAACTGAACAACATAAATACATTGATGAACTTAACCTGAAGCTGGCGCCTTTTAAAATTTTTAAAAGCATTGAATGTGATATCCTGAATGATGGTTCACTTGATTACGGCAACCAGGTGCTTTCTTCTTTTGACCTGGTGATCACTTCCATTCACAGTAACCTGGATATGGACCAGGACAAAGCAATGAGAAGGGTGATGGGCGCTATTACGAATCCTTATACCACCATCATGGGTCATATGACGGGCAGGTTATTGCTAAGACGAAAGGGTTACCCTGTAGACCATAAAGCCATTATTGATGCCTGCGCTGAACACCATGTTGTAATTGAGATCAATGCCAATCCAAACCGGCTTGATATGGATTGGAGGTGGATTGATTATGCGATGGAAAAAGGTGTGATGCTGTCGGTTAATCCTGATGCGCATACGATTGAAGAGTTTCATAATATTAAATATGGTGTGCTGGTAGCGCAAAAAGGCGGGTTGACGAAGGAAAGGAATTTGAGTAGTTACAGCCTGAAGGAGTTTGAAGCGTTTTTAAGGGAGCGTAAAAAATTGAAAGGTGATTTAACTATTTCCTAGTTATGTTATTGGCTGGGGGCTTCCAATCATAATGGATCTATCCCCCGCTCCCGCTCTTTTACTCCGCTCTTCTTTTCGCGCTAATTAACTGATCACTGGCAATTGCACAAAGAATGTTGTGCCCTTCCCTTCTTCCGTTTCAAACCAGATATCTCCCTGCGCCTGTTCAACAATACTTTTTGACATGGCAAGTCCCAGTCCGGTGCCGGAGGTTTTGGTAGTAAAATTGGGTGTGAAGATCTTCGACTGCATATCCGCCGGAATGCCTTCGCCGTTATCCTTAATGCTTATGGTGATGATGTTTTCTTTTTGTGATTCACTGATCTCTATACGGCAGTTGTCTGCTGCAGTGCAGGCATCCACCGCATTGGCAAGCAGATTGGTGAACACCCTGTTCATATGTGTTTTATCTGCTTTCATCACAATGCTGCCGGGGATCTTGTTCCAGTTAATATTCACCTTCGGATTGGAACTATAAAGGTCAACCAGGATACCGATCACCTGGTGAAGATCAACCAGCTCAATTTTCCTGTTGCCAATATTGGCAAACTGTGAAAAGTCGGCTGCGATCTTTGACAGATGGTCTATCTGTTCTATCAGCGTATTGGCAACATTTGCGGTGAGCTCTTTTACATTATCATTATTGGAGTCAATGGCTTTTTGTAAATACTGTATGCTCAGTTTCATTGGTGTTAAGGGATTCTTGATCTCATGTGCCACCTGCCTTGCCATTTCCCTCCAGGCGCCTTCTCTTTCGCTTTTTGCCAGCGCATCGGCACTTTGTTCCAGCTGCCGTACCATTTTATTGTACTGGATCACCAACTCTCCTATCTCATCATTTTTATTCCAGCTGATCTCTTCATTGGTCTTACCCAGGGTGATCTCATTCATTTTTTCTGCGATCACAGAAAACGATCTTGTGATCTTATTGGTAATGAAAAGGGCAATGACACCTGATATCAGAAATATAAATGCATTCAGGTTGATGATGGTCACAAGAAAATTTGATATCTCCTGCTTCAGGTCTATCTGCGATGAGAAATAAGGTATGTTCAGATAGTGAACCGCCACGCCTTTATCATTTCTTACGGTGGAATAAATGCTCCAGTATTCAAGAGAACTGAGTTCTTCCCGCTGCACATGTTGTATATGCTGCAACCTGTTGAGATGATAATAGGCCAGCGGATGCATTTTTGTACTTAAGATGCCTTCCTCGTACACTTTATTCTCCGAGGAAACCTGCAGATCGCCCTGGAGGTTATACACATTCACGTCCGCATTATGGATATCAGCTACTTCTTTCACCAGTGCCTGCAGATTTAATTGTGAAGCCGAATCAGAAAGGTTGGGATTGAATGTTGTGGTATCTGAAAGCCGTTTTTCAAGCTCATTCACCATGATGCCGGCTGTTCTGCTCAATTTGTCAATATTATTCCGGTTATACCTCGAAATAAAAAATGAAATGGTGGCGGCTCCAATAATGAAGAAAGAAAGTATACTGATGAATATCACCGTGCCGTGTATCTGCGTTCTGATATTCATTCTTGCAAAAAGATTAAAGGAGGTCCTTTCCCTGAATATCCTTAAAATAATCGCGATGAGCTGCAACAAACCTACCATGAACAAAAAAGCGCAAAACAGGTAGGAAAACAGGGTGATGCTTTCAATGAGTGAGTCTCTTTTTTTGGCTACGATCACCACTTTCCTTCCGCTTGGCTTATGCCATAGTTCTGTATAATCGCCATTGCTTCTTTCTTCGAATTCCGCTTTTGGTACCTGGTCGTTTGAAATATGTATCTGGAAGGGATATTTATCAGAGGATGAGATCAGTAATTTATCCTTGTAAATGGCGTATGAATACATGGATTCATTGATATCATCCTTCCTGCTCACCTGTCGGAAGAGCTCCGGATACAGCGCATCACCTGTTCCTGCGTATTGCCTTGGTGTGGATATAATGAAAAAGCTTCCCAGTGTTCCGGTACTGTCCCTGATGATCCTCCTGGTGATATAAGTAAGCCGGTCGAAAGATGATTCAATGTAGTTGAGATCCGGTATGCCGGTGGACTTGCTTTGAACTGTAAACAGTGTATTTAATTCAGGATATGTTTTAGGATCAACTTTATTGTTCACAGGCTGACCTAAGGAATCAAATACATAGAACCTGGTATCGTATCGGGCATTATAACTTGTAAAGTTTTGTCGCAGGATGCTATCTCTTAAAATACTGTTTTGGGGTTCTGTTTTGAACCGCCGGAAATTATTTACCAGAAACCGGTTATCCATGTAGGTGATGGCAATGCTCATGGTATGGTCGTTGGTTGGATCTGTAAGCTGGTCGTATTTCTCCGCAATGCTCTTACGGATCCTTAATTCATTCTGCCGGTTTCCCTGGAGAATAACTACCGCCAGCGAAACTGAAAAAACAAAGATCCAGAACAGGGCGCCTGCAACGGTCATCCGGAAACGGTTGATGATAAATTTTTCCTGGCTTACCAGTAAGGTATAGATCACCAGCCATAACAATACCGGCAAATGAAAAAGTACAATGGTGTTGCCAGTCCGGAAGGTGAGATAAATTAAACCGGTGGCAAATAAAACAAAATAGATATAGATATAATGGTCACGGAAAACGGGGAAAATAAACCTGAACAGGATCCGGGTGAAATAGTAATAACTTAAAGAAAGCAGGGCGAGAACAATCAAACCAATTACGGTATAGGTATCCAGACTGAAGAAATTGGTTACGTTAAAGGATATCTTGGAATCCGACACCAGGCTCTTTATAATATTGGCAAACTGGAAACTGGTAAAGATCAGAATGAACAGCACAAACACGCCTGCTCCATATAGATTGTTCCCCTTTAGAAATGAAGGCAGCTTTTGGATGGGACCAAGATTAAACCAGGCAAAAATAATGAGCCAGCAAAGCAGGACTGAATTTATAAGCAGGTCGCCGAGTGATGCATTAATATCATTGGCTGCAAATACTAAAGGATCAAAAAGATCGAATTGCCTGAATGAAAAAATGGAAGGGAACTGATAAATTATAAACCGCAGTACAAAAAAGGAAATGGCAAGGAAGGCAATTCCATACAAAGCCCGGTATTTTTTCGTCATCCTCTCTGCAACAATATGCATGTATACCAGGAGGAAAACCAGGGCGCATAACCGGAGCATGATGGTTATGGTATCAGTAACAGCCACCTTTGAATGGGCTACCTCTTTTATATAAAAAAGTGTTTTGCCGCTTATTGACTTAAGGGGATAACCTGTGTGTACGTCTGTAGGAAAGATTTTGTCGATAGCATCCGCATCATGTGCAAACCTGCTCACCAGGTAATCGGTTTCGAGATAGTACTGGTGAAGCACCGGTATCATTACATATGCAATGATGGTATTGGACATTCCCGAAAAGCGCAGCGTTGATTTCAAAACAACATAATATCCATTTTCAAGACGCTGAAAGTATTCTCCATCAGGAAGGGTGAAATCAACGGGGGGTGGAAGTATCTTCTGGTTATTCCAGAATAAAAGATCCTGGTTATCGGAAATGGTTTCGGCAAAAAGGAATAAACCAAAATTTTTTGAAGCCAGTTCCCGGAATTCATCAAGCGATTCATTCTTCAATACCAGCTTCCGCATAAGAATACTGTCCTTAAGCAATTCACGGGCATCTTCTTCCTGATTGTTCAGATA
>CBIHLW010000248.1:0-4927 GCA_966210755.1 uncultured bacterium | reverse complement strand
AGGTTAAAATTTCGGAAAGTGTTTTACGGATCGCTTTTTCATCATCAATAATAAGAATACTCGCCATAGTGAAGATTGAGGCGCAAAGTAAATGATTTAGGGGTATGAAGAAGTGTGAAAGGTGAGAAAAAATAAAGGCCGGATAGAAATCCAGCCTCGTGTAAAATCCAATATCCTATGAAAAACCATGACAAAGATGAGGGGGAAAGTTGGTATTTCAAAACTTATTTCAAAATATTTTTTCTTCAGCAATAAGTGAAAATGAATGAGTTGCAGGCTTTATGCTTATTTATGATATAAACTCTGCATTAAGATATAAATAAAAGCTACGGCCAAAGCCGGCCATAGGCAACAGGCTACAGCTGTCAGTTATTTATTCAGATACATAACTTCCTTCACCAGCTTTACAGTTCTTGGCACATCCGGAAGCGCGGCATTTACAAGGTTGGGTGCATAATGCAGAGGGGCATCTGCTGCGGTGATCCTTCTGATAGGTGCATCCAGGTAATCGAATCCTTCTTTTTGGATGCGGTAAGTGATCTCTGAAGAAACCGAAGCAAACGGCCATTGTTCTTCAACGATCACCAGCCTGTTTGTTTTCTTCACACTTTCAAGGATGGTCATCCAGTCAAGCGGTCTTATGGTTCTAAGATCAATTACTTCGGCACTGATGCCTTCTTTTTCTAATTCGGAAGCAGCTCCAAGTGCTACTTTCATCATTTTATTGAATGATACAATGGTTACATCACTACCCTGCTTTTTAATATCGGCCTTACCAAGAGGTATATAGTATTCCTCATCGGGTACTTCGCTCTTATCACCATACATCACTTCACTTTCCATGAATACCACAGGGTCTTCTTCGTAACGGATGGCCTGCTTCAATAAACCTTTGGCATCATAACCATTACTAACAGATACAACCTTTAAGCCAGGAATATTGGCGTAAAGGGATTCGAAAGCGGTTGAATGTTGTGCACCTAACTGTCCGGCCGAGCCGTTTGGTCCGCGAAATACAATGGGACAGCTAACCTGTCCTCCGCTCATAGCCAGCATTTTTGAAGCAGTGTTGAGGATCTGATCAAGAGCCAGAACAGCAAAGTTCCAGGTCATGAATTCCACAACCGGACGTAATCCATTCTGTGCTGCGCCTACCCCCACTGCGGCAAATCCCAATTCAGAAATGGGCGTATCGATCACACGGCGTGGACCGAATTCAGCAAGCATTCCCTGGCTCACTTTATAAGCACCATTATATTCTGCAACTTCCTCCCCCATCAGAAACACCCGTTCATCACGGCGCATTTCTTCATTCATTGCTTCACGGAGGGCTTCACGAAATGGAATTTGTCTCATGTAGTAGGTAATTAGCGGGGCAAATTTATCGCAATACGGTCAATAAGCCAAAGTCTTATTACGAATAGCAAATGGTCCAATAACCCGGGCTCCTTATAAAGCATAACTCCAGCCTCATATTTCTCAATTCCATTATTATGCTTTTCATTTCAATTTGGCATGTTTTTCCATTTACCTACCTAAATGTGGGGCATGAAAAGAATAGTGATATTGACCAGTATTGTTGTACTTGCTTGCGGGTCGGCCTGGTCGCAGATAAATGAAAAAGATACCGTAATTACTACCGTTACTGCACAACAGGCTTCCATTCATCTTAGCGCTAATATTTTTCCTGATTACATTCAACTGGTATGGAGCAAAGGGCCGCATGATCTTACCGGTTATTTTGAATTATACAGGTCAGCAGACGGAATAGCCTACAATATGGTAAAGCAATTTCACCCCGAAACATTTGGCAATACTGCGGATCATTTTATCTATAAAGATGAATCTCCACTCAGGGGGAAAAATTACTACAGGCTGGTTGCCTATAACCGGTCTACGCAGGAAAAAAAATCTGTTGAACTTACAGCCGTGTATAAGAACCAGCCGCGCAAACTGGAGCCCAGCATTGTTTCAAAAGGAAGAGAACTGAATATACTGAATTATGATGGTGAAGAGTTGCAACTGATGGTTTACTCCTCAGGGGGCACTCCCCTTTTTCAAAAACTTGTCAATTCAAGTGTTGTTTATTTAGGAACGTCAACCCTTTCGGGCGGAATCTATATTTATCAGTTGTTAGACCGGAGAAAATATGTGGTGAATAGTGGAAAATTTATCATCCATTGATCTATTTCCCTTTAATTTGATCCAGGCAATCCCTGCTGATAGTAACAGCGCCCTTGTCATATTTTATATATTGGGCATCGTTTGCGTTGGGATACTTTTCTACTATCTTATCAATAATGCAATGGCAATATTCCCTGGCCAGCTTTTCTCCTATATTGCTATCCTTTACAGCTGTGGACATGCACGCGGAAACAAATTCCGATTTATCTTTTTCCGTCCATTTTCTTTTACAGGCTGTGAAAAAACTTGTGATAAGGATCAAACTAAATAAAACTTTCATCTTGCAAAATACTATAATGCGCAGTATGGCTGAAAATTTGCAAAACAAGGTATATGGACTGGACTCAGATCATTGGACTGGCAGCAGGCATACTAACAGCCTGCTCATTACTTCCCCAGGTTTTCAAAACATTAAAGGAAAAGAAAGCAGAAGATGTATCCCTTATCATGTTGTTTGTGTTACAGGCAGGACTGGTGCTTTGGATCGTATATGGTTTTAAAAGAGAGGACCTGCCGATCATTGTCACCAATTGTTTCTCCCTGCTGGTAAATATCGTAATGGTATTTCTGCGTATCAGGTATAAAAAATAATGGGACCGGCTGGTCCCATCCGTATTTTTATTGAACTAACCATTACACGTTTTCAATGACCATTGCACTGGCACCGCCTCCGCCATTGCAAATGCCGGCAGCGCCAATCTTCCCTTTATTCTGCTTCAATACATTGATCAGTGAAACAACGATCCTGGCACCGCTGCAGCCAAGGGGATGACCCAGGGAAACAGCTCCTCCGTTCACATTTACTTTTGCGGGATCCAGATTCATTTTTTTACTGTTTACAATTCCTACAACACTGAATGCTTCATTAAGTTCTACAAAATCCACATCTGTCATTTTTAATCCTGCCTTTTCAACTGCCTTTGGTACGGCAATACTTGGTGTGGTGGTAAAATAAACAGGTTCCTGTTCAGCATCGGCATAGCTGCGTAAAACAGCTATGGGTTTTAAGCCTAATGATTCGGCCTTTTCTTTGCTCATTAAAACCAGGGCCGCCGCTCCGTCATTCATGGTAGAAGCATTGGCCGCGGTAACCGTTCCTTCTTTTCCAAATGCAGGCCTGAGCGCGGCGATCTTATCAAATTTCACATTCCATGGCTCTTCGTCTTTATCAATTATGACCTCACCTTTTTTGGATTGAATGCTTACGGGTACTACTTCATCTTTGAATTTGCCGTTTTCCCAGGCTGCCTGGCTTCTTTTGTAACTTTCAATGGCAAATGCATCCTGTTCCTCGCGGCTTACGCGGCTTTCTGCTGCAATGATATCTGCAGCACATCCCATTGCAAAATTGCTGTAACAATCGGTTAAACCATCCTTTTGTAATCCATCCTGTACGGAAGTTGTTCCATACTTATTTCCCCATCTCATATTATCTACATAAAAAGGAACGGAGCTCATGTTTTCCATTCCGCCTGCCACCACTATTTCAGCATCTCCCAATAAAATACTTTGCGCTGCCTGTGCAATGGCTTTCATTCCACTTGCACAAACTTTGTTTACAGTGGTACAAACCACTTTATCAGGAAGGCCCGCATATTTGGCTGCCTGCCTGGCAGGTGCCTGGCCAAGATTGGCCTGAAGTACGCAACCCATTAAAACCTCATCAACCTGGTCTGGGCTTATACCGGCTTTTTCAATGGCGGCTTTTATTACGGTGGCACCCAGCCGGGTAGCGGGAACATCTTTTAATACACCGCCAAAAGATCCCATTGGAGTACGGACGGCAGAAACGATAACTACTTGTTTATTCATATAGCTTTATTTGCGCCGCAAAGATAGCATTTAGTTGAAAGCCCGGTGTACAGGCTTCATAGTACCGGATTATTCAAAAATTGTAAATCCAAAATGAAAAATGCAAAACCATTTTTTACATTTTTTCATTTTTCATTTTGAATAACGCAGCATAGTAGTTGGCGAATGCCAGCTATTTCCCTGATAACCTTCACTTATTTTTGTCTTTTAAAAATATTTGTTCCAGTAGCGCAAACAATTCGGGGTGTCTTTCCCGGAGCAGATCCGGTCTTTCAAAAAAATACTCAGCAGCAACAGCAAAAAATTCTGCTTCGTTCGTTGCACCATATGGATTGATATCAGACTTTCCTTCCCTGATCTCCAGGATCTTTCTGTGCATTAATTTCAGCCATGGACCGATGGAATTTTTTAGAACAAGGTTCTCCGGTATGCCATCTGTATATCCATCGGTCTTATCAACCAGGTGTACAAATTCGTGAATGGCCGTATTGGTCTTACCTGTTCTGTTTAAAAATCCCTGTCTTAATTCATGCTGTGAAAGTACCATTACATGTTGCAAAGCACCTGAACCAACCATGCCTAAAATACTTCTCCCTTCCCCTTCCAGTTCAAATTCTTCGCTGAAGGTTTCGGGGTATAACAGCACTTCATTGAGGTTAGGGTATTCCCAGTTGTCAAATGAAAAAATTGGAATGATGGCGCTTGCTGCAACAAGCACTTTATCAAGGTCTGTCACCTCTGTATGGATACCGGTAATCCTCGTAGTGTCAAGAAAGTGTTGGGTCCTGCTTTCAAAGCGTTGCTTCTGCCCGGGATCAAGCTTAAGATAAAAAGGTACGTTTGCAACAAGTATTTCTTTAAATGGCTGAGACAATCCAGGAGTAGTTCTTTTCCGGGGCGATACTCTTATTTTAAGCGGATTACGGATAAA
>CBIHLW010000247.1:0-4953 GCA_966210755.1 uncultured bacterium | reverse complement strand
AAATAAAAGAAGATATCAGTTCTGGAGGGTATTCTGGGTTGTGCTGGCTATTTATCTGTTCTTCACCATCATTGGATTGGCATTTGCATCATTTGCACCATATGAAAAACCATTCGACTGGCACCAGCTTCTTACACTGAAGCACCTCATTAATCAGGTGGTTTCTTTTTTATTTAGTGTTGGTTTTTTTTATTTTACCCTGAATGCATTTTACCGGTTCTTTTACGAAAAACGGAATACCTACGATTTTCTGAAATATGGAATACTGGCGGCGCTGGTACTGGCAGCATATAGTGTCGGCTCTTATTTTATATTTTCTGTTGAAGAGATCTCGATGCAAATAAATAATAAGGCCATACCCGTTGAGCTGATGGTATTGTCATTTACATTTTCAATTGTTTTCCAGTTAGGCTTTTCCCTGCTGGTGGCTTATCTTACTTATCTGCGCGATGAAAAAAAACAAAGAAAGATCCTTGAAGAGCAGAAAATGCAATTGGAAGTAGAAAAATCACAGGCAAATTTTAATTTCCTTAAGGCACAGATCAATCCCCATTTTTTGCACAACACGCTTAATTTCCTGTATGCAAAGTCGCTTCCTTACTCTCCGGAATTATCGGAAGGAATATTAACCCTCAGTGATATCATGCGATATGCCTTAAGTGAAGGAAATGCCAGGGACGGCAAGGCACCTTTGAAGGATGAAATTGAACACGTGCGCAATGTGATCAAGATCAACCAGCTTCGTTTCAGCAACAATCTCAATGTGCAGTTTGATGTTCAGGGTGTGATCAATGGGTCAACCATCATACCATTTGTTTTGATAACACTGGTAGAAAACGCATTTAAACATGGAGACCTCAAGAGCAATGAATCGCCGATAGCGATCAGGGTGAATGTAGAAGACGGCATCATTTATTTTTATTGCCGGAATAAAAAGAAATCGGGCCCAAAGGAATTGTCAACAGGTATTGGTCTCGATAATATAAAAAAACGCCTGGAACTTGCATATGGACGGGACCACAAACTGAAGGTGAAGGATGAGGGCGAATATTATACTACAGAACTAACCATCAACAAGCTATGATCAACTGCATTATTGTGGACGATGAGCAACATGCCATTGATATTCTTCAGCACTATGTTGCCCAAACCCCTTTTCTGAATCTTACCGGCAGTTTTACCAATCCTATTGAAGCATTGCAAATGGTTACTAACCAGAAAGCAGATCTGGTTTTCCTTGATATACAAATGCCTGAATTATCAGGAATTGATTTTATAAAAGCCATCCGTGGTAAGGCCAGGGTAATTCTTACAACAGCTTACAGTGAATTTGCCCTTGAGAGTTATGAGCTGGACGTGGTTGATTATTTATTAAAACCCATCCGGCTGCCAAGGTTTTTGCAGGCCGTGCAAAAGGCCGCTAAAGAAATTGATGATCCATCATCTTCTCCATCTGATGCCCAGGATGATTATATGTTTGTAAAAACGGAATCAAAGGGGAAACTGCTTAAGATCAATCTTAAAGAGATCGACTATATCGAAGGCATGAAAAATTATGTGGCCATTTACTGCAATGCAAAAAAGACCATGGTTTATGCTACACTAAAGGATATGGAAGAACGGTTGCCCCGTAAAGATTTTATCCGGGTACATAAATCATTCATCATTGCCATATCAAAAATTACAGGTATTGAAGGCAACCTTGTAAGATTGAAAGATGTACATACTGAGATCCTCATTGGTGAGAACTACAAGCCGCAACTGATGGAGATCATCAGGAATAAGATGATACAGTAAGGAGCTGCCGGCCAAATGCCATTGACCTGTGGATGGCTGCACTCATCAAATGTTCATTTCAGATCAGTTAAAATGCACTAACTTCTACTCACACATAAACCTGTTTGTATGAGAAGAATGTTATTAACCAGCACCTTGCTGCTATCCATCACTTTATGGTCTCAACAAAAAACTTACTGGACACCCGAACAGACAATGAAAATGAAAAATGTTTCGGCTGTTCGTGTATCGCCCGACGGAAGTAAAATTGTTTATACAGTCCGCGAAGCCATTATGACGGATGACCGGAGTGAATATGTAAACCAGATCTATCTTACAGATGCTTCAGGAAAAAATACAGTGAAACTCACAAAGGGCGACCGCAATAATGCCAATCCCAGGTGGAGCCCCGATGGAAACCGGATCGCCTTTACATCAAACCGCGATGGGAAAAATAATTTATACATCCTTCCGGTGCATGGGGGTGAATCTGAAAGGCTGACAGATGTAAAAACAGGCGTTGGGGATTTTGACTGGAGCCCGGATGGAAAAATGATCGCTTACACCATGTCCGACCATCCTTCAGCAGCCGAGGAGAAAGCAAAGAAGGCAAAAGACGACTGGTATTTTATGGATGAAAACTATAAACAGGGCAGGTTATACATTTTATGGCTGAATGAAAAGGATACTGCAGGGAAACAGAAAACCCTCCAGCTCACCAGTGAAAACCGGCACATTGCTGATTTTGACTGGAGCCCGGATAGTAAATCTATTGTGTTCACGCATGCCGCATCGCCCCGTGTAAATGATAATGTGTATAGCGATGTGTCTCTTGTAAATATCATTACAGGAAAAGTGGAACCCATCGCAGCCACCGGTGCCAGTGAATCTGATGCAATGTTTAGTCCTGATGGCAGGTCCATTGCATATTTTGTAAGTGAGGAACCGGTTGTATGGGGAGGCCGCACCATTGTGCGCATAGTTCAGGTGAGCGGAGGCGGGTCAACTGAGCTTGCAGGCACTCCAAACGAACCGGGCATATTACTGGGCTGGAGTGCAGATGGTAAATTTATTTATACCGGCGAAGCGCATCATACTTTATTCAATGTGTATAAATTAAGCACCCATGGAAAGGATGTCAAACTATGGAATACCAGTTCAAATGATATGATAAGCGGCTTATAGCTTAACAGTTCAGGAAGTCATTTTGGTTTTGTATCACAAAGCACAAGCCGTCCTGGTGATGCATACATAAGTTCAACTACTTCTTTTACACCCGTAAAGATCAGCAATGTAAATCCTGATATAGCTTCTTATCCTGTTCCAAGAACGGAGGTTATAACCTGGACCAGTTTTGACGGAAAGGAAATTGAGGGATTGCTCACTTACCCTTTGAATTTTGAAAAAGGAAAAAAATATCCATTGATCCTGAATATTCATGGTGGTCCTGCCGGCGTATTTAGCCAGTCCTTTACAGCTGCTAACGGTGGCGCCTATCCTGTTGCAGCATTTGCGGAAAAGGGAATATTTGTTTTACGGCCCAATCCGCGCGGCTCAACAGGTTATGGGCTGGATTTCAGGCTGGCCAACCAGAGAGACTGGGGAGGTGGCGATTATAAAGACCTGATGGCCGGTGTAGACCATGTGCTGGCAATGGGTAATGTGGATAAGGACAGGCTGGGTGTAATGGGATGGAGTTATGGAGGATTTATGAGCAGCTGGATTGTTGGACATACAGACCGTTTTAAAGTTGCATCCATAGGTGCACCGGTAGTTGATCTTGCTGCACAGAATATGACAGATGATATTGCCGGATTTCTTCCTTCCTATATGAAAAAACAACCCTGGGAAGACTGGGATGTATATGCGCAACATTCACCGCTGCGGTATGTGCAGAATGTAAAGACGCCGGTATTGTTGCAACATGGTGAAGCAGACATCCGTGTTCCCTTCAGCCAGGGAGTGATGTTTTATAATGCATTGAAAAGAAGAGATGTGCCTGTAAGATTTCTTGTGTTGCCACGGCAGCCACATGGACCGGTTGAACCAAAAATGACCATGAAGGTGATGCAAACCAATTTGCAGTGGATGGAACAATACCTGCTTGGAGGAGAAAAGGCTTTTTAATTGACAGGCAGTTAATAATGCAATGAAAAGCGGCTTTATTTGACCAAATCATGAAGCCGTTTCAGGTCATTTATTTCCGGAACAGTAAATACTTCATTGTTCTCAAATTTCGATTTAAAGAACAATATTCTTTTATGCTGCGGGTATTTTGCCAGTATGGCTTCGATCATTTCACCCACCTGATCGTCTTTCTGATATAGCGGGGTAACGGGCGGCGCTTCGGTTTTATAACGGTTTGGCATTTGGTTGATCATGGCTTCAATGGTAGCCACTTTGCCGGGTGATATGCCAGGAATAGCTGCGGCCTTGCCGTGCAGTCCCTGTAATTGTTTCTTACTCAGCCAGCCCCGTTCTGTATATTGTTTGTATAAACTGATGATAAAAGAGGAAACCGGGTAAGCAATTATGCATTCTTCAAGCACATCATTGACGATATCAATGTTCTTCTTTTCCATGCTGAAAGATTTGTGATGTGGCAACAGGCAAAAGGCCTTTGGCCACAAGCTTATTACGCTTTCTTCACATTCACTGCAGTTGGACCTTTAGGGCCCATTTCAACTTCAAATGTTACTTTATCGTTTTCGCGTATGGGAGCTGTCAGGGCTTTGATGTGAACAAAAACGCGTTCTTTGGTAATGTTATCGTTGATAAATCCAAAGCCCTTATCGTCATTAAAAAAGCTAACTGTTCCGGTTCTTATCGGATCTTCGTCTTCACCTGGCACATGTTTAGGCGCACCGATCTGCATGTCTTCCACGTTAAACACTTTTTTCTTCTTTGGGTCGGGAGGAGTTGATGAAATATTTCCATTTTCATCAATATAGGCCATCATGTCATCAAGACTCTTGCCTTTCTTGGCATTTGCCTTTCTTTCTTCCATCGTTTCTCTTTTCTCCTGTTTGTCTTTCAGTCTTTTCTTTTCTTTTTCTTTTTTACCGAAAGTTTCACCCGATCTCGCCATAAATGTTTAATGTTTGATTATGGTGAAGGTCGTCTTTTTTATTGGAACTGGCGGTTTTTAGCTGTTAAGTATATGCCAGAGTTCAGTTG
>CBIHLW010000246.1:0-4953 GCA_966210755.1 uncultured bacterium | reverse complement strand
GGGATTGGTGCGGTTGGAACAGTAATCATCGGAATTATTTTTTTTAAGGAACCGGCAGATTTCTGGAGGTTATTTTTCATTACAACGCTTATTGCATCCATCGCGGGTTTAAAATTTGTATCAGGTCATTAACCGCAACTGTAAGCCATTGCACCCATGTCTATTTTACGCGGAGCAAATTCATATCCTTTATAGCAGCTTATAATTTGTTCAAGCACTTCTTCCACCTCTTCAGGTTCCTGCAGGGTCACGAGCTTTAGCCTGAATTCTTTTATATTGGGCAACCCTTTCAGGTAGTTGGTATAATGTCTTCTCATTTCATTGATACCCACCTTCACACCCTTCCAGTTCACCGATTGAAGCAGGTGTTGTTTTATCACATCAACCCGTTGTTCAATGGCGGGAGGAGCAAGGTGCTCACCTGTTTGCATAAAATGTTTGATCTCGTTGAATATCCAGGGGTAACCGATGGCTGCTCTTCCTATCATGATACCATCGATACCATACCTGTTTTTATATTCAACAGCTTTTTCAGGCGTATCGATATCTCCATTTCCAAAGATGGGAATAGAAATGCGCGGATTATTTTTCACCCTGGCAATAGGCGTCCAGTCAGCATGTCCTTTATACAACTGGCACCTGGTTCTTCCATGAATGGCCAGTGCTTTGATGCCCACATCCTGTAGCCTTTCAGCCACTTCCTCGATATTGATGCTTTGATCATCCCATCCCAGCCTTGTTTTTACGGTAACAGGAAGTGAAGTGGAACGTACCACAGCACTGGTTAACCTCACCATCAGGCTGATGTTCTTCAATACGGCAGCGCCTGCGCCTTTGGTAACCACTTTTTTAACAGGACAGCCAAAATTTATATCAAGCAGGTCGGGGTTTACCGTATCCACTATCCCTGCGCTGAGCGCCATGGCTTCTTCATCGCCTCCGAATATCTGAATACCCACAGGACGTTCCGTTTCAAAAATATCAAGCTTCTGCCTGCTTTTCATGGCATCCCTGATCAATCCTTCACTGCTTATGAATTCGGTATACATAAGGTCCGCGCCATTGGTTTTACAAACAGAGCGGAAAGGCGGATCGCTTACATCTTCCATTGGTGCAAGCAGCAATGGAAAATCAGGAAGTTGTATGTTAGCTATTTTTACCACTGTAATGATCAGGACTTATCTTGCAGTCCTGCAAAAAGAGAGCAAAATTATGAACTTATACCCGGCAGATCCAAACTATAACAATTCCAAAGGAGTTTCCTTTTCAACCGGTTTTTTTATGCTTCTGGGCTTTGCGTTGCTCGGGATCATTCTATCTTCCTTCTTATCCTTAGGTATTGTGATGGCTACAACAGGAGGCAGCATTACTGAAATGGAAAATGCACTGAAAGATCCGGCTAATGCAAACCTACTTCGCATGATCCAGGTGGGAAGTGTGGTATTGAGCATGTTCCTGCCTGCCCTGATCGTTGCAGGCATCATGAACAAAAAACCTTTCAGGTTGCTTGGATTTAAAAAAGAGATCACGATTCAACAAATAGGGTTCACCATCCTGATCGTTCTGGTATCCATATTCATAGCAGGTTCCCTGGCCATTCTCAATAAAGAAATAGCAGATGTGCTGGGATGGAGGGGCTGGTCGGAAAAACTTGAAAAAAGTTATAACGAACAGGTAGCAGTTATGCTTAATCTTGACAGCATATGGGGATATCTGATCAGCCTTTTTGTTATGGCCTTTATCCCTGCCCTTTGCGAGGAAATGTTATTCCGCGGAGGGTTACAGAATTTTTTAAGCCGGGCCACCAATAAACCCTGGGTGGCCATCATTATTGTAAGTATCCTTTTCAGTATTGTACATTTTTCCGTGTATGGCTTTCTTGTAAGGTTATTTCTTGGTGTAGTGCTTGGACTCATCTTTCATTATACAAAAAGCATCTGGCTATGTATCGCGGCGCATTTTTTTAATAATGCTCTTGCTGTAAGCAGTATTTATTTTTTCATGAACCAGGGAACGAATATGGAAGAAGCAATGAAAAAGGATGTTCCGGCTGCCTACTGGGGTTTCCTTGCCTTACCCCTGTTGTTCCTCTTGTTCAGGTCATTGAAAAAAACTTTGGGTGAACCCCTAACCCAAACCCACCAGCAGCATGGCATTTAACTGGCAAACCTTCCGCACAAGATCATTGACCGCTGCAGTATTTGTGGTGATCATGTTAGCCGGCTTATTATGGAACCGCTGGTCATTCTTTTTACTTTTCTCGGTCATTCATTTTGGTGCCTGGCTGGAATATCAGAAGATCATTTCCCATTTCAACCCGGAATATAAAAAGATAAGTGTCTATCATAAATACGGCATCATGCTGGGTGGCTGGTGCCTTATGTTGTTCCTGAGTAATTATGAATTAAAAGCTGGTGACTTCACACTTACCGATATTGGTTTCTGGGCAGGGCTCAGTTTCGCCATTTTACTTCCTGTTATCATGCTGCTCGACACCAGACTTGTTTTTCTTAAGAACATCGGCTATTCTTTATTTGGTATTTTATACCTGTCCTTACCATTAGCCCTGCTGATTGATTTAAGAACGCACTGGAATGAATCGGATTACCAGCTATCGGTTATCATTCCCCTGTTGATCATTTTTTCAATATGGATCAACGATACCATGGCTTATATTGTTGGCTCCTTAATTGGGAAAACACCCTTGTCAAAGATCTCACCAAAAAAAACCTGGGAAGGAACGGCCGGCGGCATTGTATTATCGGTCATTGCCATCTCTCTTCTTGCTTATTATACCGGCAAACTTTCAATATTGCACGCAGCCATTATGGGAGCACTTGCAGCCATAAGCGCAACGGCCGGCGACCTTTTTGAAAGTAAGCTCAAAAGGATGGCAGGCGTTAAGGACAGTGGCAGGATCATGCCAGGACATGGGGGTTTCCTGGACAGGTTTGATTCCGTATTTTTTGCTGCCGTAGTTGTATGGTTGTATGCCATGTTTGCATTCAGCTAGTTGCGCTTTGCTTTTTTCAGCCAGTCTTTTATTCCCTTGTAAATTTTTTTGGAAACATCTTCATGAAACGCTTCATCGAGTATGCGCTGCTCATCTGCAGCATTACTTAAGAAGGCCACTTCAACCAGTGCATTAGGATATTCTGTTGGTCCGCTCAATGAAAAATTAAAAGCACCGATATTGCCGAAATTATTCAACTCCAGTTCAAGCATCCTGTCAAGAATATGCTGGGTGAGTGAACGAAAACCAATATACCTGTAATAGGTACTAACGCCATTTGCCTGTTTATTACCGGAAGAATTTAAATGTATGCTGATCAGCAGATCGGGATCCTCCTGTCTGAGCATCAGTGTGCGGTCAATCATGCTCACGTCTTTATCTTCAGTACGCGTCATCATTACTTTAAACCCTTTTCTTTTCAGATAGCGTTGCAGTTTTTTGGAGATCTTCAAAGTGTATTCCTTTTCACTGATACCAGATGTGAGTCCTTTTGCCCCCGCATTCGATCCGCCATGGCCGGCATCTATGGCCACCACCAGATTTTTTGGTTTTAGAGAAGCAGGTTGTCTTTTGATTCTTAACTGAAGGGAATTGCGGTGGTAGGAAATAAAATAACCCCAGTGTTGCCGGTGTTTCAATTCTATAAAAACGCGGAATACATCATCTTCAATCTGCTCATACCATACATTGGCAATTTCTTTAACGGTCTTTAATTGTGTGATCCAGTTTGTATTGGATGTAGCTCCAAAAATGTCCACCACTATCCTGGAAGGATTGATCTGTTGAATACTGCGGTACGGCAGTTTTTCAGGAAGCCCTATACTAACATAATCATATTTATCATCCCCCCACACCCTCCAGCTTGAAGTAAGATAATAGGGCTGGGGCTTTAAGGCGGTATCGGGAATGAAAAAAGCTTTAGGCATCCAGGCAAAATGATGTGTTGAAAGCTGCACTTTATAATCATCTTTTACACTGTCCACCACTTTCAATAAAATGGCGGTATCCAGGTAGGTCAGTTTGGCCCCGCCCAGGCGGTCGTTGCCTAAGCCCATTTCCAGATAAGGAAGCGGACCTGACGTTTTGCCCGATAAATATGTTTGTCCAAAAAGATTTTTAAGAGGAAAAAGAAGCATTAAAACGTAAAGGAGTTTCATGGATCCAAGTTAAAACATAAAATTACCTGCCCGGTTTTAGTAATTCTACTAACTAAGGGTAAAGCAGTAGTACCCGATTTTCTTCCAGGGCTTAGAAATGAGAAATATGGAAATTATATTTACATTAAATCAACAGCCGCAAGGCTGTATCCAATATCCAAAACGTAACCCTATGAGCTGGAATGCCATACTTGGTATTGCTTGCATAGTATCCTTCGCTTTCCCAATTGTTGTAATTATTTACAACCGTTATTATACGCACAGGAGTCTTGCAGCCTTACTTATATACTATACACTTATCCTGATAGATAATTTATTTGCGGAAAATATCATCCGTGTGAGCAGTTCTGTTTCTTCATTTATCGGCATCCTAGATAACTATTGCGATGTGCCGCTCATGCTCACTGCCTTATTATTCTTTTGCCCTAATAAACAAAAACAAACCAGCATCCGCTTTCTTACCTATATTTTTATAGCTTATGAACTGGTGATAGCTACTGTTTTTGGATTCTCTAAAGAATCGATCACTTATATTTTGGGGCCCGGTATCTCACTGGTATTGATCTATGCTTCTTATTTATTTGTACGCCAGGTTAAGTTCAGCATCTACCACGGAAAGAACCATGGAAGAATGATCATGTTGTCGTCCATCCTTTTTGTTTATGCCTGCTATTTTCTGATCTATTTTTTCCACTACGTGCAAAAAACACCGTATAAGGCAGATGTGTTGCTTCTGTATTTTATTGCCTCCATCCTGTCTTCAATTGTAATGGCCGTGGGACT
>CBIHLW010000245.1:0-4980 GCA_966210755.1 uncultured bacterium | reverse complement strand
ATTCATGACATAACTTCTATAATGACCGCTTTCAGGTTTGATTATGTTTTTCATTATGCTGCGGTTGTTGGCGTAAAGCGTACCCTGGAGAACCCTAAACTGGTTTTGAATGACATTGATGGTATCCGGAATGTGCTTGACCTTGCGAAGAATACAGGGGTCAAACGGGTTTTCTTTTCGTCTTCCTCCGAAGTGTATGGCGAACCGGTAGAAATTCCTCAGAGAGAAGATACAACACCACTCAATTCACGTCTGCCCTACGCCATAGTTAAAAATGTTGGTGAAGCATTTTTCAAATCATATTACCAGGAATATGGACTACCATATACTATTTTCCGTTTTTTCAATACATATGGGCCCCTGCAAAGCACAGATTTTGTGATCTCTAAGTTCATTAACCTGGCATTACTGGGTAAGGACATCACCATTTATGGTGATGGCAGTCAGACCCGGACTTTCTGTTATGTGAATGACAACCTGGATACAACAGAAAAAATACTTTACAACGATCTTGCTATGAATGAAGTGTTGAATGTGGGAAGTGATCATGAAATGACCGTTCTTGAACTTGCACAACGTATCATTCAGCTATTGGGTTCAGGTTCCCGCATTGTTCACCTTCCTGCATTGAAAGAAGGCTATATGACAAGGCGGAAACCAGATAATTCCCGTATGAGAGCCATACTGGGACGTGAACTTGTATCTCTTGATGAAGGGGTATTGCTTACAGCTGATTTTATCAGGAACCAGTTAAACATCCCTAAAGAAACCATTGCGCTTGCTTAGAACGGGATCCCCTTATTGTATATGAAGATTTTATTTATTCAGAAAATGGCTGGCATATCCGGTTCAGAAATTTATTTCATGAACATCATGCCCGAACTTGTAAAAAAAGGACACGACTGCACATTTTGTTGTGTTGAACATCCTGATAATTCCGGAAAAAATAAAAAATTTTTAAAACACCTTTCAGATAATGGTGTTAATTATAAGGTGATACAATACACCAGGCCCATATCATTGCCGCTGATCTGGAAATTGCACAAATTCATTAAAAAAGGGAAATATGATATAGTTCAAACCAACCTGGTTCATGCCGACCTGTGGGGTGCATTGATCCGCAAATTCCTTCAGCCCGATATCTGTCTTGTGTCTGTTAAACATGGATATGATGAAGGTTTTCAAAAGCGACATGGTTTTGATCATACTAAACTTACAAAGGATACATTTTACAAGGTTTCCCGTTTTTCAAATAAACAAATGATACAGTCGGCAGCCATTTCTTTTGGATTGGCTGAACTCCTTGTTAAAGGCCATCTTATTGATCCCGACCGGATACAGACCATTCATTATGGCTTTGATTTCTCAAAAGCAAAAGTTGACAAACAAGCGGCTGAAAAGTACAGGTTTTCAAAAAACCAGATGGTGATCGTGGGAAGGTTGATCCCGGTAAAACAGCATCATTTGGTGATAGAACTACTGCCCGAAATAATAAAACAGGTGCCAGACGTTAAACTTGTTCTGGTAGGTGCAGGTGATGAAGAAGATAATCTTCATAAGCAGGTGGAGCAGCTGGGAGTTAAAGACCATGTTCACTTTGCAGGTTTCCAGACCAATATCCATGACTATATATATCATTCAGATATCAGTCTTGTACCTTCAAGTGCAGAGGGATTTGGAGTAGTGATACTGGAAGCCTGGCACAATGCAAAACCAGTAATAGCTTTTGATGTTCCTGCACCAAATGAGATCATTGCAAATGGTGAAGATGGATACCTGGTAACGCCATTTGATAAAAATGAATTGCTCGAAAGAATATTGTTTCTTCTGCTGAATAAATCTAAAGCTGAGGAAATGGGACAGGCAGGATTAAAAAAACTGGAACAGTATTTTACAATGGATGTAATGATGGATAAAACACTGGCCATGTATCAGCGTGCGCTTGCCTGGAAAGGAGGCGTATCAAGGTAAGCGGGTCTTTTATAATTTCTTCTTCCTTTCTTCTTCCTGAATAATTCTTTCCCTGTCGACAAATGATAAATAAGTAAGAGGCCAATCAGATAAAATGGTACTGCCGGTATCTTATACCGTACAAGCGTACCAAAATTACCACTTGCAATGCCCACTGATATTCCAAAGATCACGGCGAAAGTAAAACAGTAAAGTATCACAGGTTGACGGACGATACTTAGAAAAAAGGTTTTCAGACCAACTTTCTTTATGATATATAACGTAAGAAG
This sequence comes from uncultured bacterium, assembly GCA_966210755.1. Taxonomy (GTDB): domain Bacteria; phylum Bacteroidota; class Bacteroidia; order Chitinophagales; family Chitinophagaceae; genus Flavisolibacter. Next base: position 2,740 of record CBIHLW010000245.1, on the reverse strand, counting down.
TAACAGGAGGAAACTTTCCAGTGCCGATAAGAGGCTGAATGCGTTATTTACTTCCCATAAAAAAGGGCGGTAAAAAGCAACGACAAAGGCAGGGATAAATTTCTGAAGTATGCCTGTAAGGCCGGGTTCAATTGGGCCAAGATCATACGTGGAACCGGCATCATAAGCACTGATCTGCGTGGAAGTGGTAACCACTGTTTCGCTTATTTTTTCCAATGAATATTGCTGATATTCAGATGCTATAAACTGACTGATTAGAAAAAATGCACCAACAATGCTGGCGATGAAGAAAGGAACCATTAATTGCTTGATGGCAACATTCCGGATCCTTTTTCTATAGCTCAATACAACCCAGGCAAATACCGCTGGCAGGTAGGCTGCGGCAATATAGGGTTTGATGGCATAAATCATGTAAAAGCTAAGGAGGCCAATTAATATCGCCAGGAATATCCTTTTTTTCTCAATGAAAATGGTGTAGAATGACCAGGTTAACCATCCGATGGCTGCAAAGCTCAGCGTATCCTTCATGATGCCTGAACCCCAGAAAAAAACGGAAGGAACAAACAGTGTGAACAAAGCTATTTCCCTTCTCACCTTCGGATACATTTTACTGAATACCCTGTACAGCTTCCAGACACCAGAAAAAGAAAGAAGACTAAAAAATAATGAATTTGGCAGGTATAATCCAAAAGTTAAAAAATTGAAGAAGGCGCAAAATCTGGCAACAACGATTGTTGCAGGATTAAAGGCGTACCAGGAGGTAAATCCATATTCCAAACCTTTACTTAGAAAATAATCACGGTCTCCGTAGATGAATACTTCCAAAAAATCGCCTGGCGAATCCTTTACAACTTCAGTAAAGAATAATCCCATGTGATGAAAGCCAAAAGTATCGCCAAAACCATAATAATACTGGTAAATCAGTCCCAGCAGGAAGGCGCTCAGTGCCTTTACGGTAAAGCCCAGGATGAAATATTTCCTTGTAATGGGATCTTTATATCTTTTGTTTGCAAAACCTGTTAATACTGCATAAAGAACTACAACGTAAATAAACCAAATGAGATAATCCGTGGTAACAATATTCATATTACAGTTTTAAACCTGTTTGGCTGCAAAGGTATTATTTCATTTATTTTGCTTACGATACATTAATCCGTAATAAAATAATAACTCTTTTCCTTATTGTTCTCATTTTTCTTTATCGTTTGTTTCACGTTCTTCAAATATGCCTTAAGTACAGGTATGAAGTTTCCTTTTATTTTGAGGTCCGTACTAAAGAATTGTTTCAGTGAAAAGATGTAAATGTTCTTTTCAGGCAGCCGGATGGTAAGATCAGGTTTATTGTAGGAAAGGAACTGGTTGTGCACAAATTTGCCATCTATGCCTGTTATGTTAATGTACATTCCCTTATCATTTTCTGAAGCCACATCCACTGGATTGATCAATTGCAATGACAGATCGCCTGAAGCATATATCATTATGCGTTCAGTAACTTTGCTGGACCACTTAAATTCCTTTAGGGTTTTTCCGGCTTTCAAAGATGCATTTAGGCCCTGATGAATATTTACATATTCAAATTTATTCGGCGTTACTCCATAATTTTTAAGATCCTTCCTGAAATTGTTTTCTATGGCTGATTGATCAAGCTTTTTAACCCACGACCAGTTATTGGAGTTAACATGTTTGTATTTCGACAACTGTTCAGGTGTTTGATATTTATAGAACATTTGTAAGAGTGCATTAGAATGTACTATCATCCTGCTCTCTGACTGTACCAGATAGTCAAAATATTCTTTTGATCTCTTAGGATCATTGCGGTCTTTATTCCATTCCTGGTAAAGAACAAGGTAATGCACATAGGCTTTAAGATCATTGATCCGTTCCTTCTCATCCTTATTTCTTGCAAGTTTGGATGCTTCATTTAGATTGTGAATGGCCATGCCAATTTCATCATCCGGCATCCAGGTATGCCACCAACGGGTAAATAATTGTTTCATCGGCTGGTAGCTGTCCCTGAAGCAAGCCCTGAGAAACTCTTCAGAAACCTGCTCCCAGGTAGCATCCTGCCTTAGCCAAAGCTGATTGAATAACTGGAGTGCAATGGTAACATTGATATTCATACCGGTCTCAAACCAGTATCCCTGGTAACCCAGGTTCTTTGCCATTTGCATTCTGCGTATAAAGTCATCAATATGGATACGTGGTTGTTCCCCCTTCCATTGCGGTATGGCGAAGTATTCGTAATACGTTTTTAGTTTTGCTTTTTTTGCCCATAAGGCAAGCATAACATCGGCATCATAAAAATTCTGGAAACCTTCGGGTATTACAGTTACATGTACATTAGGTTCAAGATCGAACGTTGGAAGCTGGGCATGCATGTAATAGGCATATAAATTTACCTTGCCATTTGGATATTTCTGCCTTATGGCCTTAGCCGTAATATTGGCAAGGTAAAAAACCTGATTGCTTATGCTTCCCATTTTTTTGCAATCATCACATTCGCAAAAACCAGCTCCATCACTCGGCTCTACACTTATTGAAGCCTCAGGATTTTTGATTGCTTCGAATGCCCTTAGGCGGTCCTGGATGAAAAATTTTTGGAATTGCTTATTCGATACACAGAATTTATTGCTTTTACCCCTGATGCCATTTACTTCTGCAAAAAAATCAGGATGTTTTTTTAAATATTCCTGATTATTCATGATCACGGCCTGCCATGCATGCCCGGCAAGTAAATAAC
>CBIHLW010000244.1:0-4996 GCA_966210755.1 uncultured bacterium | reverse complement strand
GCCATACCTGCATTTCTTATCATAGCAAGCGGTGCCGATCCTAATTGCGGAATGGCCGTACATTCAAATGCATAATCAGCTCCATGACCACCGAGTATTCTTTTTACTTCTCCGGCAGCATGTAAAAGCCCCTTATCATTTCCCTTTGCCTGAAGGATATCTGTAGCACCAAATTGCAGTGCCATCTGCAGCCTGTCTTCATTTATATCAACAGCTATGATCCTTCCTGCCTTTGCTATCCTGGCACCCTGGATCACATTGAGCCCAACACCACCTGCTCCAAGTACTACCACAGACTTTCCCTGTTTTACTTTAGCCGCATTGATCACAGAACCATAGCCTGTCATTACTCCGCAACCAATAATGGCTGCTGAAGAAGAAGGCATTTTTGAAGAATTATTTTTTACTACCGCGGCTTCTTTTACAAGCGTGTAACTGGAAAAGGTTCCAATATTAAATGACCGTACAATTCCTTCTCCCCTATACCTGGTACCTTCCAGGTGTGCATGTCCTCCGCTGAAATTATTTCCAGCTGTTACCGGCGAATTTTTTTCGCAGATGTGTTCATTACCTTCTTTGCATTGAAAACATTGGCCACAGGGAATGGCCCAGTTAAGAATCACCCTGTCCCCTGCCCTGACAGATTGAACCATGCTGCCGGTTTTAACCACTATGCCAGCGCCTTCATGACCCAGTACAATGGTTTTTCCCCAGCTGAGTGAATCATGATCAGTATGGCAAAGGCCAGCTGCTTCTATTTTCACCAGTACTTCACCGGCCAGCGGATCACCTACTTCAATTTCGTCTATAAAATATTTTCCATCGCCTTCTGAGATGGCGGCTTTACATACAATGGACATGAATTAAAGTACAAGAGGATTGATTTCGGTATCTATTTTTTCTCCTACAGGCGTATTCATCATCCATACCTCAAGGTCTTTTTTCTGCCAGCTGTTTTGTGGCTCATGAACTTTTGCACCATCTGCAAAATAAATTATGGTCATCACCTCACGCATAGAAGCGGAATTATTTCCAGGTGCATTGTGAATTGTATAACCATAATGCCAGGTGGCATCGCCTGCTTTCATCTCCGTGGCCCGGCTAATAGGGAAATTATTATCTTTTACATAATCATTATAGGCCTGTTCCGATTCATCAGAGATCTCATAATTAAAGATCCTCCCTTTTGTATGCGAGCCGGATGCAAAAGTGAGCATGCCCATGTTTACATTGATGTCAACCAGGGGCATCCACATGGTGATGGTATCTTTAGTGTCAATAGGCCAGTAGTATTGGTCCTGGTGCCATGGTGTAGGACCTCCTCCCGGCTCCTTGAACAATGCCTGATCGTGGTAGATCCTTACATTGTCCACACCCAGTAAATCAGCCGCCACTTTTGCAAAACGTTTGGCCATGACAAATTTTTTCACGTTTTCATCATTACGCCAAAGGTTCATGATCTGAAGGAATGCTTTACCGTAGGTATCACGTTCTTCCATCTTCCTTTTCTCTGTATTGTATTTTTCCGCAGCATGCACCAGTACTTCATGGTAGGCCTTCACTTCTTCCTGGCTCAATAAACCCCGTACCAGCGTATGGCCATCTTTTCTGAATTCATCAATCATGGACTGAGGAATCGATTTAAAATCGTTCAACTCAGGCAATTTTATTTCTGTAGTCATAATGTAAGCTTTGAACATGTAATTTAATTCCTGATCATGAGAAATGGATGATAAAATGGAAATTGCATCCTGAAAGGAACAAAAGCACTCTAAAAAAAATTATGTATGCATCCGCCTTATAATGTCTCTGTCCGCTTTTCACACCACAGTCTCTTCAAATTTTCCATCTTTCAGCACCATCCCTTTTGCATTATTACCAAATGCGATCATTTCAATATTTGACCAATCCATAAAAGCAGTAGACTGTGCAAGCTCAATATGCGGAATTATACTGCCTGATCTTACAAGCAAAATACCGGGAACAGGTCCTGCATGGATCAAATGCCATTGTTTGCCCGGGTATGTTTGTTTTGAAAAATAATCGATCCATTCTCCTTCGGGCAGGTAAGTCTGTCTTGAATTTGTACCGGCTTCAAAAAGGGGTGCCACCAGCAGGTCATTCCCTAAAAGATACTGATCTTCCACCAGCCAGGCTGTAGGGTCACCGGGATAATTAAGCAATAAGGCTTTTACCAGTGGTAAGCCTTTACTGCATGCCAAAGCCGCCTGGGTATACAGGTAAGGCATCAGCCTGTATCTCAATTCAACAATCTTCCTGAATGTTTCCTGAAAGGTCTCACTGAATTCCCATGGCTCTCTGGGTGGAAATCCGTGTACCCTGCTATGTGAACTCATCAAACCCATAAATGCCCACCGCAAAAAAAGTTCTTCTTTGGGTGCACCGGAAAAGCCACCTATATCATGACTCCAGAATGTAAATCCGCTCAATCCAAACGAAAGTCCGCCGCGTAAAGTACCATACATTCCTGTGTCAGAAACCTCTGCATCACCACCCCAGTGTAAGGGATAACGCTGGCTGCCCGCCCATGCACTTCTTGCCCATATTATATGATTGCCGGTTTCTTCTTTTGTGATCTCACCCACCAGCCTGTTATAACGCAGGGGATACAGATTGTGTTCAAAAAAACCACTTCTTCCCGAAGCATAAAAACCTTTATAGGGGGCAGCTTCACCAAAATCAGCCTTGATCACGGAAGCGCCCAGGTCAAATAATTTTTTTAATTTACCTCTATACCACTCCACGGTTTTTTCATTGGAAAGATCCAGTATGGCATCTTCCGTTGCAACATTTCCATTTCCATCCTTTACATAAAGACCCTGGTCAACCACTTCATTAAAAATTGGATTCAAAGGAGTAAAATAAGGTATCTGCCATAGTGAAGTTTTAAATCCTTTCTCATTCAGCTCCTTCATCATTTTTTTTGGTTCGGGGAACTGTTCTTTACTGAATTCAAAATCACAATTGATCCCCTTTTTAAACCATCCGGCATCAATATGTATCACATCGCATGGGATGCTGTATTTTCTTAGATTGTCAGCAACCTTCTTCACCTCATCCTGGGATTGATAGCTGAATCGGCTCATCCACAAACCAAATGACCATAAGGGTGGTAAAGGACTTTTGCCGGTTACGGATGTATATTCAGTTAATATCTCTGAAGGGTTGCCTATAAAAATGAAAAGATCCAACTGGTCCTCACCCACAAACAATGATTTGGTACCATCCTGCGTAAATCCAAAATCAAATGTGCATGGAGACGAAGTATGCACAAACATTCCATAGCCACGGTTGCTCAAAAAAAACGGAATGGGCTTATACATTTGTTGTGAGGCGGTACTTTGTGCATCGGCAGCCCACAGCACAAGTTTTTGTCCTTTTTTATTTAAGGAAGTAAAGGACTCTCCACAACCAAAGATCCTCTCATCCGGGAATAGGGTAAAAGATGCCGCCACACTTCTTGAATAATCGTTTGTACGGCGCAAAAAGGAAAATGGAATGGCTTTGGAATGCATGGCCTGGAGTTCTACCATGCTTTGCGTGCCGGTCAGTAATTTGCCCCCTGCATCCAGCACTTCAAATTGAAATGCCGATCTGTTGATGACCACGGAACCATGTTCACTCTGATACCGTATCATTTTGTCATTCACTTCTGGCAACCATTCATTATTTTCCGGCAACCGGCCCGACAACATCAACGATGGATGCTCTGCCTGCCTGGCCGTTGTGGTTTTCATTCTCAACCGAATGGTTCTTGAACTTATAAACGATACAGAAAAATCACACTGGGGGTGTACATCATAATCCTGGAAAGGAGCGCCTTTATCATCAAGCTGCTGTAAATGTTTATCAATTTTATTAAAGAACCAGTCAAGCGTATAACGGTGAAAATTCCACCGGATGCTGCCCTGATTTTTTGTTGCATCAAATGAGGTAATACGGCCGGGAATGTAATATTCATTTTCCAGTGCATAAAAGTCCTTGCTGATATCGATTGGATTGTTCAAAAATTCCTGCATGTTCCCATTACTTAATTAATAAACCTGAAATTCAATCCTGAAGTTTCATATCCCATACCACAATTCCATACGATCCCAGATCCACTTTCAGCTGATCACCGGAAATTTCGGGTCTTGCTTTCCCAAGCAGGTTCTCCATTTGCGGGCTGATACCTGGTTTACTCTCGCTAAAATCAATGGTTACCTGTTGCGAACTGCCTGAAAAATTTACAACCACCACGGCTGCCTGATTGTTCACATACCTCAGGAATGAAAACACACTATCATTATTATTCGGAAGGGTTTGATATAATCCATCCACCAAAGCATCATTGCTTTTACGCAGGCGGATCAATTCCCTGTAATAGTTCCAGAGTGAATTTGGATCATCTCTTTGCTCTTCGAGTGAAATTCCATCATTGGGTTGAACATTACTGCTGTCCCACCATGGACCAGTATCTTTATACCAGAAGCTCATTCCCCTGCCAGTATCAGACCTGTACCATTCAAAGGCTTCCCTCACCGGAATTTCATTGGCATCAGTCATGCCCCATTTCTTCCATTCACCTGCTCCGTACATTCCAATTTCCTGTCCGTAATAAATAACCGGTATCCCGCCTATCAGCAAATTTAATGTGGCCCCGATCTTTAATTTAGCAGGATGCTGCTGAACCAGGTAAGAAAACCTTGGCATATCGTGATTTTCAATAAATACCAACTGCTGTTTCTCGCGAGGCGTATAACCAAATAAGGAGTCGGCCATAATTTCCAGCTTTTGCTTATTGAAATTGCGTATCTCAAAAGCAATCCGGAAAGCAAATACACGGTCAACCAGTCCCTCTTCAAGATAATCCAAACCTAAAGATGCCCAGTTGGCCTGCTCAGCCACAAATGTGATATTTGGATTCACGGCTTTTAGTTTCGCTATAAGGGGTTTCCAGAAATTTTGGAACAGGTTGGTCCACTTCCCTTTGTTA
>CBIHLW010000243.1:0-5001 GCA_966210755.1 uncultured bacterium | reverse complement strand
CTTCAGGAATATAGGAACCTGTACCTGTGATAATACTCTTCAACGCCATTTTATCCATTTATAATTGGTAAAAATAGCAGCAATCGGGGATTCAAATATAAGTAAAAGGAAAATAGTTAAAGGTGATCCGGATCCAGGAATGCCCGTTCACAATAAAAGGAAAGCTGTCAGTGGGCGCAGCATAAACAGGCTGAATTAAGAGATTTCCCATCCTTAAATCGGGTATGGGGAATTTCAATTTTCCTTCGCTCTGTGGCAGATCACTTCAACTGCCAGACTGAAAGCAAGGCCAAAAGCAACTGCCTCCCAGATAGATTCATTTTTGAAAAAGGAAACGATCATCATGACAAAACAAAAAACTGCCACCATCACGGTCAGCGCATTCTTTTCAGAAAAATATTTTCTCAAATTTACCTGGGTTAAAATCTTTCTCATTTGTTTATGGATTACACGGTATGATTAGGCTGACAAAAATACTCAGCGGACGGTTTTTATTGATGTGAGCTTCGGCAAAATCGGTAATTCTATCGGCAAAGAAATGTTATAATGAAGGAATGAGTGGTGGGGCATGCCATGCCTGTCCGGTTAAAAGTTTTAAGAACAGACCAGCTTAAAATTTCAAATAACCCGCCTTAGGCTTCAGCCAACAACCTGAAGCCTCTTCCTCCTTATCTTTGATCATCACAAAAGCAATATGAGCGAAGAGAAAAGCATCAATTTTATAGAAGAGATCATAGAAAAAGACCTTAAGGCAGGCCGGTACAAATCCATCGTCACCAGATTTCCACCCGAACCCAATGGCTACCTGCATATGGGACATGCCACGAGCATCTGTCTCAATTTCGGGCTGACAAAAAAATATCCCGGTTATACCAATCTAAGATTTGATGATACCAACCCGGTAACCGAAGAAACGGAGTACGTGGAAAGTATCAGGGAAGATATCAAATGGCTGGGGTTTGAATGGAAGCACGAATTATACGCTTCTGATTATTTTGATCAGTTGTATGAATTTGCCATACAACTCATCAATAAGGACCTGGCCTATGTTGATGATTCTTCTTCTGAGGAAATTGCGGCTCAAAAGGGAACACCAACCGAGCCCGGCAGGAACAATATTTTTCGCGATCGTTCGAAAGAAGAAAACCTTGAACTTTTTCAGCGAATGAAGAATGGTGAATTCCCGGATGGAAGCAGAACACTCCGGGCCAAAATAGATATGGCTCATCCCAATATGCTGATGAGAGATCCGGTTCTTTACCGCATCAAACATGCTCAACATCATCGCACCTGAGACAAATGGTGCATCTATCCCATGTATGATTTTGCGCATGGCCAGAGCGATAGTATAGAAAAAGTAACCCATTCCATTTGTACGCTTGAATTTATACCGCACCGTGAATTATATGACTGGCTGATTGCACAACTCGGGATTTTTCCTTCGCATCAATATGAGTTCGCCCGGCGCAATCTTTCCTATACCGTTATGAGTAAAAGAAAATTATTGCAACTGGTAACTGAAAAACATGTTGATGGATGGGATGATCCAAGAATGCCAACGATAAGCGGAATGCGAAGAAGAGGATATACACCCGAGGCGATCATTGATTTTTGTGAAAGGGTAGGCATTGCAAAAAGGGAAAATCTGATTGATGTCGGATTGCTTGAATTTTGTGTGAGAGAGCACCTCAATAAAGTAGCCCTGAGAAGGATGGTGGTGTTTGATCCGCTGAAAGTTGTGATCACCAATTACAATAATGATATTGAATGGATGGAACTGGAGGATAATCCGGAAGACCCCAACAGTACAAAACGGAAAATACCTTTTGGAAGAGAGTTGTTTGTAGAGAAAGAGGACTTCATGGAAAATCCGCCCAGGAAATATTTCAGGCTTTTCCCAGGTGGAATGGTTCGCCTCAAAGGCGCCTATATTATTAAATGTGATGAGGTCATAAAAGATGATAAAGGGAATACCATTGAATTAAGGTGTACCTATATTCCGGAAAGCAGGAGTGGCCAGGATACTTCGGGCATCAATGTAAAAGGCACCCTGCACTGGGTTGAGGTCACACAGGCTGTAACTGCCGAGGTAAGGTTGTACGACCGTTTGTTCAAAGTGGAAGATCCATCTTCGGAAGAAGGAGATTTTAAAGATTACATTAATTCCCAGTCACTTCAAAAGCTTACCACTGCTTATGCAGAACCGGCTTTGAAAACAGCAAAGCTAAATGAGCGTTACCAGTTTTTAAGAAAGGGATATTTTACACTGGATAACAAGGATACATATCAGCGTTTGGTGTTTAACCGTACAGTAACACTGAAAGATGCCTGGGCCAGGGAACAAAAGAAGGGAGGATAAAAGATCGTTATCAAAGCCGGAATAACACAACTGCTTTTTTCCTCAATCCATATTATCAATGATGCCTGCTTAACTATAGTTGATAGGGAACTGATAAACCCGGAGGACATCACATCTGCAACCACTAAAAAGATCAAAATTTAATGAAGTGAATTAATAAAAAAAGCTCCCAATTTGGGAGCTTTTTTTATTATAACCGGATCAATTATTTATTCGTGCTCAATGATTCTGTGATCCTGTCGATCATATCCTGAAGATGTGCGCGGCTGGCAGTATCCTTGTAGGCCGGCAGGGCTGCACGGATCTCAGCCTGCAATTGTCTTAATTGCGCTTTGGCCACAGAAACTGCGTCTGAGGTTTGGCTTACCATTGCAGATGCACTGCCAAATCCAGATGCATTCACACTTGGCATAGTTGGAGGATTTACCAGCCTGTCAAGTGTTTCCACAAAAGATTTCTGAAGATTTCTTCTGTAAATATCAATTGGTTTTCTTGTGGTCAGTTCACTCCAGATTCCTTTTCTAACATCTGTCACCATTTCATAAGCTGTATAGGAATTTACTGGTTCTTCAGCTTCAAAACGTGCCAGTTTATTGAATGTGCTCACACCCAACAAACGGTTCAGTATACTGTTTTGAATATTGCCAACAGTAGACAGCTTATTGTCTCCGGTATAATCAGAAATATTATTATCGATCAACCAGCGTGGCGTTTGAAATAAATTTTCATGAAGGAACTGAATGGCAGCTTTTTGTTTGGCCTGCGGAACAAATTCAACCACTACGCCGGGCTGTTCTGTCATTTTTGGAGTGGTAAAAATTCCACCAACACTTTTGGCTACATGACCCATATACCTTCCATACTGACCTTTTAATTGATTATACATTTGTTCAAGACTTGTATAATCCTTGTTGGCCTGTTTTGTCCATTCAGGTAGTTTGGCAACAATTCGCTGAAGATTCTTGATACCATACGTGCTTGCTTTCATGGCATCATCTCCAAGATCTTCATTTTGTCCGCGCGGATCATCAGGATCTGATTCTGTACCAAACCATAAACGTTTATCTTTTAAACGTTCCATGGTAAGCTTGTTTAAAATTGGCACTTCAGCTTCGGCTGACTGAGGCATCCAGCGGTAGCCCCATTCAATAGCCCACTTGTCATAATCGCCAATTCTTGGGAATAAGCCTTTTTCGGAAATATTATCTTCAGGCTGGGCTACATAATTAAAACGTGCATAGTCCATGATGGAAGGTGTGTGGCCATGAGCTTCCACCCATGTTTTATTTCTCAGGTTTTCTACAGGCACAGTAGATGAAGAACCAAAGTTGTGACGCAGGCCAAGCGTATGACCTACTTCGTGCGAAGAAACAAACCGGATCAGTTGTCCCATCAGTTCATCTTCAAACACCATATTCCTTGCTCTTGGATCAACGGCTGCGGCCTGTATAAAATACCAGTTGCGCAACAGGTCCATTACATTATGATACCAGTTGATGTGGCTTTCCAGGATCTCACCGCTGCGTGGATCGTGCACGTGAGGTCCGCTGGCATTGGCAACATCAGAAGGCTTGTAAACAATGGCAGAATATCCGGCGCCTTCAAGGCTCCAGGAAGGATCGTTCACCGGAGCTTCCTTAGCTACGATTGCATTTTTCCATCCTGCTTTTTCAAAAGCTACGTTCCAGTCGTTCACTCCCTGCATAAGATAGGGAACCCATTTGCGGGGTGTGGCAGGATCTATATAATAAACAATTTGTTTAGCCGGTTCAACCAGTTCACCTCTGAGGTATTTGTCAACATCCTCAGGCTTTGGTTCCAGTCTCCATCTTGTGATCATCCTGATGCGTTCAATACCCTGGGGATTGGCATCAAAATCTGTATAGCCTGTAGTGAAATAACCAACACGCGGATCATAATAACGTGGTTTCATTGCGTACTTGGGCAACAACACCATGGAACTGTTCAACTCGAAAGTTGAAGGTGATCCTGAACCCGCCATAGAAGGGGGTGTGGGTGCACCACCAAAACCTGAAGGCGCAGGATTACGCATATAGGTTTTTACGGTTTGTATCTCAATATTATTTGGAAATGATTTTACATCTATGATATAAGAATTGTCTTTTTGATAGGAAGAAAGTCCCAAAGCCCTTTTCAGACGTGAATCAAAAAAAAGAATATCATTATCACCACTGATATAATCAGTTATTTCAATAACAGAACTTTTTACCTGTGTAATGGAATCTGTTTTGTAGGCAGCAATATTGAAAGCTGCATTGATTGGCTGCAGGTTTGAATTGCGAACAGACTGATACATGCCTGCTGAATCCTTTCCCCTTTCACTATGAGAGATAGCTCTCAGGAAAATTTTGTTGTTTGGCCCTTTTTCAAAACTGATCACATTGTCAGAGATCTGGTCTCCGGCATATCCAAAGAAACCTGCACGTGCTCCGGCAGGTGCTTTTGAAATCCTGTTCACTACCAGGATCTCCCTGTTCAATAAAGAGTCGGGAATTTCAAAATAATATTTGTCATCCTGGCGATGGGTAGTAAACAATCCCCTTGATGTTTTTGCCTTACTGGTAATAACTTCATTGTAAGGTTTTGGACCGGTACTGGCACCGGCTCTGTTTCCCGGAGGC
>CBIHLW010000242.1:0-5006 GCA_966210755.1 uncultured bacterium | reverse complement strand
TTTCGGGCAGGGATCTTTTCTATTCATTCGGTCTGATTATCTCTTTTGCTTTTTAGTTCTGAAGAAATTACCAGTTTTACGTTTGTTACCTTCAGGGCTACCCATACGGTCCATTGCGCAACGGAAACCTATGGTGCTCATAGCCTGGTCTTCTTCAAGGAAGCGGCGTGTACCCGGGCTTAACCAGTAAGCACGGTCGTTCCAGCTTCCACCTTTATATACTCTTGATTTATCGGAAACCAAAGTGGTTTTTCCATAACCATAAGAAGATTCTGATTGCTCATCACCATCAAGGAAGTTGATAACATTACCTCTCTGGTAGTTACGGCGGTGCATGCTTTCAGAATCCGTAACAGGAACCATCTTCACACGGCCTACGCTGTCGATCTCAGTTTCGCCATCAGCGGTTTTGTACAGCTTCATGTATTTGTTACCACGTACAGGCGCCACGTCATCCTGGTTGCTGGCCACATCAAGACCAGTAAGCGGACGATAAACGTCAAACACCCACTCACTTACGTTACCAGCCATATTGTAGATGCCGAATCCGTTCGGATAGAAAGATTTTACATCGGCCGTATAAATGGCACGGTCATTCAAACCTCCGGCCACACCTGCATTGTCTCCCGAACCTCTTTTGAAGTTGGCCAGGAACTGTCCCTGCCAGCTGCCATGTTTGGTTTCACGAAGACCATTGATATTCTGGGCCCAAGGGTAAACCTGCTTATTGGATTGTAATTCCTCACCGCGTTTGCCTTCTTTCAAAGACGGACGTGGGTTTTGATTGATCAAACCATATGCGGCATATTCCCACTCCGCTTCAAATGGCAGGCGGTAGTCGGGTAATAAGATCCCGTCCTCCATGGTTACCTGCATACGCGGCGTACCCATTGGCGACTGAAGTTTATCTTTTTTATCAGGCTTACCAGGTTGTGCCACATAGTGACCTAACAGGTAAGATTTGGTTGTAAAGTTATTTTCCTGCTGCTGGCCCTGGATGCTTTGCTTGGCGATATATCCTTTTTTCATAAGGATACCTTCATTTACGCGGTCGCTCCTCCAGAGACAGAAATCATAAGCCTGCTGCCAGCTCACACCAACTACCGGATAGTTGTTGAAACCCGGATGGCGGAAATAATATTCAACCAGAGGTTCGTTATAACTCAGCTCACTACGCCAAACAAGGGTGTCGGGCAAAGCGGTCTCGATGATCTTTTTATTGTTCTCATCAGCTTCAGGATCAAAGATCCTGTTCAGCCAATGGATATATTCACGGTAGTGAATGTTGGCCACCTCGGTCCGGTCCATGTAAAAAGAAGGTACAGTAACACGGCGGGGGATATTATCCCAGTTGCCCATTACATCTTCTTCTGTCTGGCCCATGGTGAAAGTACCACCCTGAACAAAAACAAGACCTGGTCCTGTTTGTTGTTCCTGTGACTTGGCCACCTGGTAGCCACCCATATTCTTGTCGTTGTACGTCCAGCCGGTCACTTCAGACTCCGGCTTCTTTTTTTTGAAGATCTTGTTGCAGGAAGCCAACAAGGCGGTAGAGGATAATAGGATTACAAAATTTTTTACTTGCATGGTTGCATTTTTTGTCTTTCTAAGGACACATGGATTTTTTCATGTGCCGACTTGATAAACCAGTGTTTTGAATAACTTTAACGGCGCTGGAACGCAATTATTGTATTCTCCGGCAGTTTTATCAGGCCAGTTTGCGAATATAGAAAGATTGTAATAAAATATACAGTGGGTTTTACGTTTTTATAATGTGACTTTTACGATTGTGATCAATATGACTGCTTACAGAAGGATTTTGACAATGTGTTTGATGGCCCTGTGCTTACTGGAAGCGGCAGGCCAGCGCACCTATAAACCCGCTTCCGTACTTTCAACAGGTAACTGGTTCAGGCTGGGTGTGTCTAAGGAGGGCGTTTACCGCATGGACCTCCCTTTTCTGGCTTCTCTTGGGATCAGCGGAAATATCCCTTCCTCGCAGGTAAGGCTTTTTGGGAATGGCGGAGGCATGTTGCCGGAATCAAACAGCGAGGTGCCGGTAGATGATCTTAAAGAAAATGCAATTTTTATTTCAGATGGGGGAGATGGGGTACTGGACGGGTCGGATTTTATTTTATTTTATGCCAGGGGCCCCCACCACTGGATCAAGGATTCGCTCAATAAAAGGTTCATCCACCGGAAAAATATTTATTCAGAGGAAGCTTTTTATTATATAAGCATTGGCGGCAATGGGCTCAGGGTTCCTGTTCAAACGGCAACAACTCCTGCTTCTTCCTCCGTTACATCATTTGACGAAAGGTATTTCCATGAACTGGATACCATCAATTTTCTGGGCAGCGGTAAGGAATGGTATGGAGAAGAATTTTCCAGTGCGCCCGGCAGAACCCTTTCGCGGTCGTTCAACCTTCCGCTGAACGATCTTTTAATGCAACAGGCCACACTTGTTACAAGCGTAGTGGCAAGGTCTATAAATGTAGGCAGCAGGTTTCATTTTGCGGTGAACAACCAGCCGGTTCAACAGGTGGATATCAATCCCATCACAGCTGCCCTGTATGACCTTTTTGCGCAACAGGAAAGAAAAGCTGATCAATTTATGCTGAACCAGAATTCCGCAATATTGAATATTACCTACCAGCAGGGTAGTTTCAACAGCCAGGGCTGGCTTAACTGGTTTGAATTTTTTGCAAGAAGAAATCTCCAATTCAATGCAGGCAGCCAGCTGTTGTTCCGGGACTGGAGCAGTGTTGGAACAGGCAGTGTGCAATTCATCATTTCCAATGCCGGTGCTGATGCGCAGGTATGGGATGTTACTGATCCGTTTATGCCTGTAATAATGAATACTGTTTTGAGTGCTAACCAGTTGCGTTTTACAAATGATGCACAGCGACTGAGGGAATATGCTTGCTTTTCAGGCCAGCATCTTCAGCCAAGGGCCTTAGGCAAGGTAGGCAATCAAAACCTCCACAATTCCACTGAAAAAGATTACCTCATCATTAGTTATCCTGAATTTATTTCACAGGCCTTAAGACTCGCGGAATTTCACCAGCAAAGAACCAGCCTCAACACCCTTATTGTAACACCCGAACAGATATTTAATGAATTTTCCAGCGGTATTCCTGATCCAACTGCCATCAGGGATTTTATAAAAATGTATTATGACAAATACAATGCAACCTGGAATGTTTCGGGAAAATATGTGTTGTTCATGGGCAGGGCCTCATTTGATTATAAGAACAGGATCACCAACAACACCAATTTTGTTCCGGCCTATGAAAGTGTCAATTCGCTTGACCCGCTGGCTACCTATACTTCTGATGACTTTTTTGGTTTTCTGGATGATAATGAGGACATCAATTCCGGAGTAGTGATCAATGAACTTGATATAGGTATTGGCCGCATCCCTGCAAGAAATATTGATGAAGCCAAAAATTTTGTTGATAAGGTCCTGGACTATCATTCGGCCGCCGCTTTCGGACCCTGGAGAAATAACCTCAATTTCATTGCAGATGATGAGGACTTCAACCTGCACCTGCAGGACGCAGAAGTGCTGACAGCAACGGTTTCCAATACAGCCCCGGAATTCAATCAGCAGAAGATCTACCTCGATGCCTTCAGGCAGGAGAGCGGTTCGGCAGGAGGGCGCTATCCCCAGGCCAATGCCATGATCAATAATAATATTTTCAACGGTACGCTATTATGGAATTACAGCGGGCATGGTGGTCCGCAGCGGCTGGCTGAAGAAGTGGTAATTGACCAGCAGATCGTAAATAACTGGAATAACCGGTTTAAGCTGCCTTTATTTCTGACAGCCACCTGTGATTTTGCTCCTTATGATAATCCCACACTGCATTCCCTGGGCGAAAATTTATTGGTGCGGCCAAGAACCGGCGCTATTGCCCTGATGACCACCACCCGGGTTGTATTCGCCTTCAGCAACCGGATCTTAAATAATAATTACCTGAAGTTTGCACTGGAGCCCGATGCCAGTGGCCGTTATAAAACACTTGGAGAAGCCATGAAAGTTGCCAAGAATTATACCTACCAGACCTCAGGAGATCTTACCAATAACAGAAAGTTCACCTTACTGGGCGATCCGGCCATGACCCTTGCATTTC
Organism: uncultured bacterium; assembly: GCA_966210755.1. Lineage (GTDB taxonomy): Bacteria > Bacteroidota > Bacteroidia > Chitinophagales > Chitinophagaceae > Flavisolibacter. The sequence continues at coordinate 870 of CBIHLW010000242.1, read as the reverse complement.
CGTTGTATAATTCTGTTCTAACTACCGTAAATGGTAAGGATGTAAGTACGCAGACAGATACATTAAGTGCCGGTGAAATGGTAATGATGGAAGGAGCCGTGCATGATATCAATGGTAATGCTTTGAATAATTTTAATGGAACAGCATATATCTCTGTGTTTGATAAAGTGCAAAGTATTACCACCCTGGCCAACGATGCCACCAGCCAGCCTGTAGCTTTTCAAACCCAGGAAAACAGCCTGTTCAGGGGTAAGGCATCTGTGCAGAATGGAAAATTCAGTTTCAGTTTTAAAGTGCCCAGGGATATCAATTACCAGTATGGAAATGGAAAGGTTAGCTTATATGTTCAGGATGGAAGCAGGGATGGAAATGGTTATTCCGGTAATGTGATCATTGGCGGTATATCATCTTCATCCCTTACAGACAATGAAGGGCCCGAAATCAAAGCATTTATGAACGATGACCGGTTTGTAAACGGTAGCATCACCAATGCCAGTCCGGTGCTGTTGTTAAAACTTGCGGATTCATCAGGGATCAATACTGGTGGTGCCGGTGTTGATCATGATATAGTGGCCACCCTGGATAATGATAATGACAGTTACTTCACCCTGAATAATTTTTATGAGAGTGAGGTAGATAACTATCAGGCAGGCACGGTCAGGTTCCAGTTACCGGAATTATCACCCGGCCCGCATTCCCTTCGCATAAAAGCCTGGGATGTAATGAATAATTCCAGTGAATACATCCTGGATTTTATAGTGGTTAACAGCAGTGAGCTTAAGATAGATCATGTGTTGAATTATCCCAATCCCTTTACCACTAGAACTTCCTTCTGGTTTGAGCATAACCAGCCTGGTTCAGATCTCAGCG
>CBIHLW010000241.1:0-5045 GCA_966210755.1 uncultured bacterium | reverse complement strand
CTACTTACCGACAACTTCCCGTGCTTATCGCCTTTCCGGCCAAAAGAATCAATACACCGTCTTTCTCTTTCCACTTTCAAAATCCCTGAAAATAAAAGCACCGAGTCTGTCAAGCGCTGCAAAGTAGGCCTTGCCATTATTGGTCTCGGTAAATTCCTGTACAAATCTTTGCAGGTATGGATCTGTTGCGATCATAAAGGTGGTGATCGGGATCTTAAGTTTCTTGCACTGCGCAGCAAGATTCAAACAGCGGCCCGTAACTTTTCTATCCAGTCCAAAACTATTTTTATAATACCGCTTTCCGATCTTCAGACAGGTAGGCTTTCCATCAGTGATCATGAAGATCTGTTTATTCGGATTTTTTCTTCTTCTCAAAATATCCATCGCCAGTTCCAGTCCTGCAACGGTATTGGTATGATAAGGACCCACCTGTAAATAAGGAAGGTCTTTGATCTCAACAGGCCATGCATCATTGCCAAATACAACTATATCCAGCGTATCCTTCGGATATTTTGTTGTGATCAGTTCACTCAAAGCCATGGCAACTTTTTTTGCAGGCGTGATCCTGTCCTCACCATATAAGATCATGGAGTGGGAGATGTCGATCATCAATACCGTTGATGTCTGTGCTTTGAAATCTGTTTCCCTTATGGAAAGGTCATCTTCCTGCATGGAAAACTGTTCAAGTCCATGATTGATCTGGGCATTTCGAATGGATTCAGTAAAATCAATTTGTTCCAGCATGTCGCCAAACTGAAATGGCCGGCTGTCCGGACTTATTTCATCACCCTGTCCGGGCTTATAGGTCTGGTGATCTCCGCTCTTAGTTTTTTTAAGTTTGCCAAAGATCTCTTCCAGACTTCTTTTACGAATTCCCTGTTCAGTTTTTGGTGTGATCTTTATTTCATTTTTTTCATTGTTCTCTGTGAGGTATCCCTTATCCTTCAGTTCATCAATGAAATCACCCATCCCGTATTGATCATTGGTAAGCTCATATTGCCTGTCCAGCTGGTTCATCCAATCCAATGCCTCACTCACCTCACCACTGGTATAGGTAAGCAATTGCATGAACAGATCAAGCAACTGGTCAAACTTCGACTGGCCATTCCCACGGGGATCATATTTTGTAAAATGGAAGCCTTTCATTGTAGTACAATTTACGAATAAGTCGGGAGGCGAGCGTCGGGAGTCGGGAATCCTGAGTCGGGAGTCGGGAGTCAGCGTCAGGAGCCTGCATCGAAGTCAATGGCATCAGAAGAAAAGAATAAAAAAAAGAGTCAGGATTAATTAATCCTGACTCCCGACTATTTACTCCAGACTTTAGACTCCCGACTATTTACGCACTCCCGCCTTCCTAATTACTGTCTCTCCCTGCCGAATCAGCTGCCTGTGGTATCAGCTCATTTATGGTAGGTGGAAGCACTACAGCTGACCGGTTGGCAATGAATTTTGTAAATTCAAAAGAACTTTTTATGTCTGTGAAAAATCCTTTCTGCCTGTCATCCAGACTGCTGTAAAGAAAATTATCAGCCTGGTTGGGATCGCCTGTGGTCTCCATTGTTTTTACATACTGGTTCAGGATATTATCCAGTTCAGCTCTCGTCATATCACCAGCAGATGCATAATAATTTAATTGCTGGTTCAGATCCCTGAGCAGGGGTGCTTTAATCTGCTCAGCCAGTTCTTTATGTCCGGCTTTGTAAGCAGCTTCCCACATTTTTACCGAAGCCCTGTTATGCTGGTTAAACCTGCTAACTTTTCCATATGGCATGTTGATGGTATCCATGAGGCTCACAGATCTATTCAACAGGTCAATGGCTTCTTTGCTTTTGCCAAGATCAACAAGGCCTGATGCGGTTTCAGCAAATGTTTCGCGGATAGAGATCAGCTGTCTCCTGTTTTCTTCATCAAAATATACACCTGGTATTTCTGCATTTCCCGCCTGGAAACCTGGAAGAATAGAAGCTGTTTTTAAAACATCCAGTTGTGCCGATGGCCTGCTGGCAGTTGGAACAACCCTGTAAATAATTCCTTCCTGTCTCATATAAGGAACAAGAAAATCAACAGCTGGTGATGTGAAACAAATTGGGCGTTTCCATTGGGTGGTGGCCAGCACATTTAAAATGGTGAGCTGGTCAAGCGTGAACATATTTTTATTAGGTGAGATCTCCAGTGTGAATTGCGGCAATACGATATCTGAAGCATTAACCAGTCCTGATGTTCTTACAAATGCCGTATCTACAGGAATGGTTAACTGCATGGGAAAGTTCACCACTATCTGCGATTTGTCTTCTCCATGTAACAGCGGGCCTACACTGTTTTTCATAAAGCTGTCCAGCCTTGTAGGTGCAAAGCTTTCATCACCTCTGGTGCCATTGTAAATCACCTGCAGGTTTCTCACCTGGTCCGCGCTCCAGATTACATCAATCGGTGCACTTTCATTTACCTTATAACGCAACTGGTTTACATACCAGTCAATTCCAAGTAAGCTTGTGTTCACGATCCTTACATCAGGCCTTACGCCTTCAACTTCCTGCGCATACCATAAAGGATACGTGTCATTATCACCAAATGTAAAGAGGATGGCATCTTTTGGACAGGCATCAAGATAATTACGCGCCATTTCAGGTGCCAGTAATTTTTTGCTTCTGTCATGATCATTCCATTCTTCCGAAGCCATGATTACCGGTGCTATCAAACAAAGCAGCGTAGCTACCAGTCCACCCATGCGGATGTTGTTTGTTTTTCCGGCTACCGATCGCACTACCAGTGTAAAGATGGCTGCAATGGCAGCGGTAAGCAGTGCGCCTACAACTGCAGCAAGCACGGTGCCTCCATGCATATTATTGGCATCACTCATCAGCATCACCAGCAATGTGGCAAGACTGCTGTATAATATATTATTTGTAAATGCCTGTTTCTCGTTTTTCTCAAGGGCCATTCGTACAAAACCAACAACCGATAAGCCTATCCAGATGGCATATGCATAAAAGGATCCGGCAAATGCATAATCCCGTTCACGCGGCTGGTTACCGGCCTGGTTCAGGTAAACCACAATGGCCACACCGGTCATGAAAAATAAAAGAAAAGTAACGATCCAGTCTTTCCGGTCTCTCATGAAATGAAATACACAACCAATGATACCAAGGATAAAGGGCAGCAGGAAAAGTTTGTTAGTGCCCTTTCCTTCATTAATGCTGTCGGGCATGGCAGACTGGTCTCCCAGCCTTGCATTATCTATTACAGAGATGCCGGAGATCCAGTTGCCATCTCTTTTATTGCCAAATCCCTGCAGGTCGTTTTGTTTGCCTGAAAAATTCCACATGAAATATCTCCAGTACATAAAACCCATCTGGTAGGTCATGAACCATTGTATATTATCAAGGTATGAGGGCGCCTGTTGTGCTATGGGTGTACCATTATCTATTTGCTGTCCCGGCGCCACCTTCGGACGGTATCCGTCGGGAAGGGTATAGGTTTCACCTCTTGTACCCTGGCGGTCAACAACGGTGTAAATAATATTATTGTCATAATCTACCTGTGCCACCAGTCCCGGTGCACGTGCCCTGAATTCATCAAGATTCAACCATTGTTTATAAAAATCCGCATGGTTCTGGTCATTGCTGGGATCCCATACACGGGGGAATAATTGTACATCCTCATTGTAATAGGAATACTCCATTTCCCTTGGTAATTCAATATAGCGGCCATCGCCCTTGGCGTATCTTTTTTTACCTTCTTTCAATATAAGCTGACCTCTTTCATCCCGCTTCACCGGTGCGGCAAAGTGCGGACCAGTTAATATTGGCTGTGATCCATATTGCTCGCGGCCGAGGTAATAAACAAGGCTCATTGGATTGTCAACGTTATTCATATCCATGGCCGGATTGGCGTTGGACCTTTCAAGCGTAGTGATGTAGGTAGAATAACCTATCATCATAAATGCAAAGCACCAGAGACCCAGGCGAAGGAATGACCAGTTGTTCTTATCGGCAACTCGAAGACCAAACCATACCAGTAATCCAAGAAGGATAAAGAAAATGGCAAAGCCTGAAAAGAATGGCATTCCAAATCCATTTACAAAAAATATATCAAACTTACCTGCAATGAGCACGGTCCATTTAATGACTACAACCTGCACAACGCCGGTAACCAGACATCCAATGATGAAAGCCCATATGGCCCCCTTGCGTGTATAAGTATACCGCTTATAATAGTATACCATCACTGCTGCAGGAATTACAAGTATTCCCAACAGGTGTACACCAATTGAAAGTCCAAGGGAAAAGAAAAGAAAAACGATCCACCTGTCGGCCCGGTTCCTTAAAACAGGATTATTACCTGCTGCATCATCGGCTCTTTCCCATTTCAACACTGCCCAGAAAGCAAGTGCGGTAAACAAAGAGGACAAGGCATATACTTCACCTTCAACAGCACTGAACCAGAAAGAATCTGAAAATGTATAAGCAAGTCCGCCAACAATACCGGCGCCTACTATGGTGTATACCTGTTGCATATCCGGTTCGGTACGTAAACCCACCAGTAATTTTCTTGCAAAGTGGGTGATGGACCAGAACAGGAATAAAACAGTAGCTCCGCTGGCCAGCGCATTCATGATATTCACTGCCTTGGCAGCGGTCATGGGATCATCTCCGAAAAGAATTACAAAGAACCTGCCCAATAAAATAAAGAGCGGTGCGCCCGGAGGATGGGGAAGCTGTACTTTATAACAGGCGGAAACAAATTCTCCGCAATCCCAGAAACTTCCTCTTTGCTCTGATGTAAGTATGAAAACAAGAGAGGCTATGACAAACACAATCCATCCGGCAATGTTGTTGACGTTTCTAAAACTCATAGAAGGTGGTTAGTTTAATCCCGGCATGTTTCATGCTATGTCCGGGGACAGGCAAAAATAGGGAAGGGAAAAGCAAAATGTAAAATTTAAAATGCAAAATGAAAATGCAAAACTCTAAGTTAAAAAATCTTTACCGGCGCGGGATTTATGAATTATCCGGTAGTTTTTTAACTGAATCAACGAATGTTGA
>CBIHLW010000240.1:0-5086 GCA_966210755.1 uncultured bacterium | reverse complement strand
AATTCAAATACCCGCCAATAGTAGATTTGGCTGAATTAGTACGTTGATACATAGAATGTTCTATTCATCTCTACTAGTTTTCTTTTATTTACCGAAATTTGGCCATGAATAAACCAATAATTGGAATCACCTGCGGGGATATAAATGGGATCGGAACAGAACTGATTATTAAAACCTTTTCAGATCACAGGATTCTTGACCAATGCACACCAGTGATCTTTGCTTCCAATAAACTGATCAATTTTTATAAGAAGGCCATTCCTGATGCCCATTTTAATTACCAGAGCATCAAGGATTTTACAAAGGTCAATCCAAGGCAGATCAATATATATAACTGCTGGGAAGAAGAAATTGTGATCAATCCGGGACAATTGAATGATGTGGGGGGTAAATATGCCGTGATCTCACTTATGGCTGCGGCAGATGCTTTAAAGGCCGGCCATATTAAGGGCCTGGTTACGGCACCAATCCATAAGAAAAACGTGCAATCACCTGATTTTAATTATACCGGTCATACGCCCTTTTTAAAAGATGTGGCCGGGGCAAAAGATGTTTTAATGCTGCTCTATGCAGATAATATAAGAGTGGCCCTGGTTACCGAACACCTTCCTGTTGCCAGCGTGGCCCAACAGGTAACCAAAGCGGCTATTCTTTCAAAACTTGACCTGTTGCATAAAAGCCTACGTAAAGATTTTGGAATTGATAAACCAAAGATCGCTGTGCTTGGACTCAACCCGCATGCAGGCGATGAAGGTTTAATAGGTAATGAAGAAGAACAGGTGATCAAACCTGCCCTGAAAGATGCGAAGCAAAATATGCTTGTATTCGGCCCTTACAGCGCTGATGCCTTCTTTGCTAAAAGAAACTATCTGCAATTTGATGCCGTACTGGCCATGTACCACGACCAGGGACTAATTCCATTCAAGACCATTGCCTTTGGTGAGGGCGTAAATTATACGGCAGGTCTTTCTTTCGTAAGAACCTCGCCGGATCATGGAACGGCTTTTGACATTGCCGGAAAAAATAAAGCTGACTCCACTTCTTTTACAACTGCTGTTTTTGAATGCGTGGACATCATCAACAGAAGAAATGATTATGAAGAACGCAATAAAAACCCATTGAGAAAGATCACTGCAGAAGTATTGAAAAATGTGGAGGATGAAAAAATAGACGATACCATTGACAGGGACCGTTAATCAGATTTTTCAAATATCTTGTTGTCTATTCCTTTATTAATAACATAAGAGGAATAAAGGATCTCTACCTTTCCTTTTTTATTTTTAAGGGTCTCCTCTTTCCTCGCACCGCCTTTTTCATATTCAAAGGTGATGCCCTTAGGCAGCTTATAATCTTTGGTATTAAAGGAAAAGATCACCTTATCCGGCAATCCCCAATCCATGTACTTACCATAACTCATTTCAATTTCATAGGTACCGCTTTCTCTTGTATTGACCACCGCTTTTTTCACAACCAGGTTTCTTTCATCAATATATAAAGTGGTTAAAACAACTTCGCCGTTTTCATCTGCAGGCAATAATTTTACCACCCTGGTGCTTACTCCATTCAGGATACTGTCATTTTTGTCTATCACATCGTAAGATGAACCGGCAAGCAGGCTGCCGGGATTGATGCTGATGCCGCCTTTAGGCAGGATGGAGATGCCACCATCTTTCTTTACTTTGAATTTATCGGGACGTTTGTAATAAACCACAATTTTTGAGGGGGGTGCATCAATAAAAGAAACATCCATCTTCATTCTGGCCTTAGCCTGATAATCGTTTACCTTTTCCAGCTTTGCTTTTACTTTATTTACCAGTTCCACGGCATCCTGGCCAAATACCGGCATACCCAACATTGCAAACACAGGAATGATCAATAACCACTTCATACATTCAGTTAAGAAAGGATGTCCTTTTTACGGAAACTATAGATAGCCAAAGAAACAAAAAATACGATGTGTCCAACCAGTACCAGTGTTGATTTTAACACTTCCCCATAATCTACCGGACGGTCAAAGAAGCCTTTCCAGTTGAGCATATGGTTGGTAAATAAAAAAGGTTTTATCTGGTTGAAGAAAGGAATATCCATGGTGGTGAGTATGGTAAACAGAATGATCACGCTCATGGCAGCTATAATAGGACCAATTGAATTATCCGCAAAAACAGAAAATAAAAAAGCCAGTGCGGCAACTGTGAACATGGCTATGGCGGCAAAGCCATACGCCAATACATAACGCCACATTACATCATTCCGGTCGATCAAAACAAGCATATCCGATTTAAATACCATCAGGTCGCTGGTACCAAACAGGAACAGCGAGCCGCCAAGACCAATCAGGGCCATAAAAGTTAGCAGTAAAATGGTGTAAATACAGGTTGCCATGAATTTACTGATCATCAGATGGGTGCGCGAAATAGGTTTGGACGTGATCAGCCGCAGGGTACCCATATTGGCCTCACCTGCTATCATGTCGCCAGCAACCAGTGAAATCAACAATGGAACATGCATCAATAGTGTCTGAAGAATGATATAAAATACCAGGTAACCATTTATTTTATTGCCTTCTATTATGAAAGAACCTTTAATAGAAAGCATCATGAAGTCAAGATAGGTTTCCCCATCCTTATACAATGCCAGTTGCACCAGTAATACAATGGCTGCAATGGCTGCAAAGGCAATATAGGTTCTTGGCTTTTTGAATATTTTGAATAATTCAATTGCGGTAAGCTGCCACATGCTGACTATCTGTTGTGAGTGAAAGAAAATAATCTTCCAGAGAATGTTTTGGCTGTATTGAAAAGACACTGATATTTTTTTCAACCAAAAACCTGGTAAGGTCCGGAATATCATTTTTATGCATACGGAAAGTTATTGGTTTACCCTCCTGCATGTATTTACCCCAGGCAGACTGACTCAGAAGATCGCTTGCAGTCTGGTCATCATCAGTAATCACCTGTACAAGAGTATCGGCCGGATTCAGGAGATCTGAAACCCTTCCCTCAGCAATTTTCCTTCCCTTGTCAATGATAAGCATGGAATCGGCCACCAGTTCAATCTCACTCAAAAGGTGGGAAGAAACAAAAATGGTTTTTTTCTCTTCCCTGCTTAAATGAAGTATCAGATTTCTTACTTCAGCTATTCCCTGGGGATCAAGACCGTTTGTTGGCTCATCTAAAATGATCAGTTCAGGCTTATGGATCAAAGCGCAGGCAATACCCAGCCTTTGTTTCATACCCTGGGAAAATGTCTTCACCCGGCTATGGGCCCTGTCTGCAATGCCTGTTCTTTGTAACTGATCCATCAAATCTTTTTTGTCCGGTTGTAATCCGCTTAACCTTGACATGATCTTCAGGTTTTCATAAGCTGTCAGGTATTTGTACAGGTCTGGTTTTTCAATGATAGCCCCAATGTTCCGTAATATTAGTTTGCGGTGATCCTTCAGATCTTTACCAAACATATGGATGGAACCAGATCCCGGTTTTACGAGACTGAGCAGCATTCTGATGGTGGTTGATTTACCGGCACCATTTTGTCCGAGAAAGCCATAGACCTCTCCCTCCTTCACTGAAAAAGAAAGATCATCTACTGCTTTTACTTCGGCAAATGCTTTTGAGAGATGTGCAACCTGTATCACTTCGTTCATTCAAATCGAAAAATAGTCAAAACCCCTTGGTATTACCTGTTCAGGTAGGATTTTAAATTATCAACATAATTTTCAAATGCCCTGATCCCGACCGGTGTGATCTTACAAATGGTTTGCGGATAATTATCCTTGAATTGTTTAAGAACGTCAATATAGCCGGCATCCTTTAACTTTTGGATCTGAACAGAAAGATTACCGGCGGTAGAATTTGTTTTCTCCCTGATAAAAGTGAATTCGGCTTCTTTAACGCTGATAAGAAGACTCATTACTGCCAGCCTTAACTGTGAATGCAATATGGGATCCAGATCTTTAAACACTTGATTTCTCTACCTCCTCTACTTTATTAAATTCTTTATAGGCAATATGCCCTGGAATAATGTAACCAAACAGCACTGCCAGTGCATGTAATAACATGGTAACCCGGAAGTCGTAAACAAATAAAGAACCAAATGCAAAGCCCCAGGTGATATAAGCGCCGATGATGGATGGCTTAAAATTCAAAACTGCTCCATATATAAGTATCCAGAAACCATACAAACCAAGCAACAAAGCAAAACCCCTGGTTGGAGGTACACCAAGATTCATTGAAAAAATGATCAGCATCAGTGAAATGAAAAATCCCGTATTCAGTTTTCTGAACAATTCATTTGTATAGGTTTTTACCGGTGCCTTTGATTTGCCTGACAATGCTATCCATGTTTCATATAGTAGTAATACGAGGGTGATACATCCAAATACATTCCAGAAAAAAAATGTATTCATCCAGTTGGTATAGGCATTGATCAAAGTAAATGTTGAAGCCATGAACAATAGCCAGCCCCATACAATCCATCCAATGCCATTATCCTTTTGTTCGTTCTTGGCTGTTTGTATCATCTGCCTGATGATCTCAAGGCTTTCCTGTCCGCTGATATTTTTTTCTTCCATGATCAGTTTTTGTGATGTCCCAATAAATGGCCGGGAATGATATAACTGGTAAGAATGGCGCCTGCAGCAAGCAGGAGCTGATAGTCGAAGTGAACGAATATAGAAATGATGGCCAGAACCCAGTTGAAAATACCTCCAATTACCAATGGACTAAAATGCAGTATCCTACCCGAAACAAATGTGCCAAGTCCATAGAATAAAATAAAAAGAGGCCAGGCGTTAAGCCAGCCTCCGGGTGAATTTGTAATTACCAGGCTCAGAATAAAAAAACTGATACCAACACCGGTCCATAAATGAGACATACTCTCACCAACATAGGTTTTAACAGCAGGAGCTTTGTGGCGCCGTGCAGAATAAATAACAGTAATGATAGCTGCAGGTATGGTAAGCAACCATACCATGTAATGCCTTTCGTATTCCAGGATCACTTTTAATACAAACTGACCTATGATAGCAGCAAAACTTAACCACCCCCATAATAAAAAATAAAACCTGTTCTCTTCAAGATTGGATTTG
>CBIHLW010000239.1:0-5093 GCA_966210755.1 uncultured bacterium | reverse complement strand
CATCATTTGTCCAAGTTGTATATAATCAAGGTTCACTTCTCCGGTGTTGGTTGAAGTTTTATAATCATAGCCCTGTCTTGAAAAAATAAGTTCGGTACGGGAACTGATGATTTGTTTGGAAGTCGGAGCCATTACCACACCAGCATGGAATCCGGAACGGCTGTTGCTATTAAAGGAAGATCTGCCGGATACATTGGCAAAATTGATCCCTGCTTTAAATCCAAACTGGGCATGAAGCAAAAAAGGAGAAAGCAGTAAAATGGTTACGATGATCTTTTTCATTTATCCCTTTTTAATTTTAAAATCTCAGTTGATCATATTCCAGGGTGGGATAATTGGGGCGAAGCAATGCCGCAAAAAAATAAACATGCAGTAAAAAATCGTTTTCAATGCATGTTTAAATATAATCAGAAATGCCGGTCTCCCCACAGAAATTAAAGACAATAATATCAGGGTCAGCGGATGCTTTGAAGCTCAACAGCTGTTTTATCTTTCATCATATCCCTTATTTCTTCTGCAATGGATTGTGCGTCATATTCGCATTCACGGTGTAATTCTTTTAAAGTTCCATGTTCCACCAGGCGGTCAGGGATTCCCATGATCCTCAATTCATTTTTGTAATGGTGTTCGGCCATAAATTCGGCAATGGCTCCGCCAAATCCGCCTACTACAGTTCCATCTTCTACAGTAATGATCTTTTCATATTTGCCCAGTGCTTCATGGAGTAAGGCTTCATCAAGCGGTTTGGCAAAACGCAAATCAAAATGCGCCGGTGTTATTCCTTCAGCTCTAAGGTCTCTTATGGCAGAAGCTGCAAAATTGCCAGGATGTCCAAAAGAAAGGATTGCAATGTCCTTACCGTCTTTTAATTTTCTCCCTTTACCAATTTTAATTTCTTCGAATGGTTTCTTCCATTCAGGCATAACACCTTCACCTCTTGGATAACGGATCACAAATGGAAGTTTGGTACTTTCCAATTGCGCGGTGTACATCAGGTTTCGAAGTTCCTGTTCGTTCATCGGTGCGCTAATCACCATGTGCGGAATGCAACGGAAATAAGCAATATCATAAGCACCATGGTGGGTTGGTCCGTCCTCACCTACAAGGCCGGCACGGTCAAGGCAGAAGATCACAGGAAGCTTTTGAATAGCTACATCATGAACCACCTGGTCGAATGCCCTTTGCATAAAGGAAGAATAGATATTGCAGAACACTTTCATGCCCTGTGTTGCCATTCCTGCACTAAGGGTTACCGCATGCTGTTCGCAAATGCCTACATCAAATGCACGCAAAGGCATTTGCTCCATCATGTATTTCAAAGAAGAACCACTTGGCATGGCCGGGGTAACGCCAATGATCTTTTCATTTTGTTCCGCCAGTTCAATAATGGAATGACCAAATACATCCTGGTATTTGGGAGGCTGGGGAAGGTCATATTTCTTTTTATAGATCTCACCGGTGATCTTATCAAACAAGCCAGGGGCATGCCACTTGGTCTGATCCTTTTCAGCCAGGGCATAACCCTTACCCTTAACCGTAACTATATGCAGGATCTTTGGACCAGGAATATTCTTCAGATCTTTTAGGGTGTCAACCAGTTTCGTAATGTTATGTCCGTCAATGGGACCAAAATATCTAAGATTCAGCGCTTCAAAAAGGTTACTGCTTTTTGTGACCATGCCTTTGATGCCTGCTTCGAGTTTGGAAGCCATTTCCCTTGTGAACTTTTTGCCTACCGGTAATTTCCCAAACAGGTTCCATACATCATCACGGATCTTATTATAAGTATAGGAAGTGGAAATATCGGTAAGGTATTCTTTCAATGCACCCACATTAGGATCGATGCTCATGCAGTTATCATTGAGTATGATCAGCACATCGGTATCGGCAACACCAGCGTGGTTCATGGCTTCGAAAGCCATACCGGCCGTCATGGAACCATCGCCAATTACAGCAACGGATTTACGGTCTGTCTCCCCTTTTATTTTAGCCGCCATGGCCATTCCCAATGCTGCTGAAATGGATGTTGAAGAATGTCCCACTCCAAATGTGTCGTATTCACTCTCACTCCTTTTTGGAAACCCGCTCAGGCCTTTGTATTTACGGTTGGAGATAAAATTTTCGCGTCGGCCTGTTAATATTTTATGTCCATACGCCTGGTGGCCAACATCCCAAACAAGCTGATCGTAAGGTGTATTATAAATATAATGCAGGGCAACGGATAGCTCCACTACACCAAGGCTGGCTGCAAAATGACCGCCGTGCACACTCACTACATCAATAATGTATTGTCGCAACTCATCACAAACCTGATGAAGCTGTTCTTTAGGAATTTTCTTCAGGTCGGATGGCAGATCAATGGTTTGGAGTAAAGGCCCCGGGGTTATTTGCATCAGGATCAATTATGTGGTAAAAATATTAAGTTTTTCTACAAAAGACAGACCCTGATCAATGCTTAACAAACCTGAAGGATACAGGTACGGCTGTACCGGCCTTAAACTGGTAGATCCCGGCCGCAAGTGTTGAGGTGTTGAGTGACTGGGAATTGATACCCTGTTTCAGTTCAAAAATACCCTTCAAAACAACCGAGCCGGTTACATTGTAGATGATATATGGTAGTTTTTGAACGGTTGCTGAAGTAAGTTTTATGTTGAGCACATCGCTTGCCGGATTGGGCCAGGTAGAATGGAGTGAAAAGGATTGGGGCGTTTTTGTATCAATTACCGGGGAATAAAAATAGTTGCCGTTCATAAGCACCACCTTTAACCTGAACAGGGTAAAATGTGAGCCGCTCCTTTCTATATGACTATAATAATGGCTCAGTGCATTTTTTTCAAAGCTTCCGGCAGTAATGAACCGTTCGTTGGCATAAGCTTTTTCAAGAAATATTCTGGAAACATTCGTCTGATCGGTGAATAACCATTCCAGTTTGTTTGATGAAGGTATATGCCGGAAGTACTCAAGTTGGGCAGGTAAGGCCGGCATGCAGGGCAGTATCTGAAATTCAAATGTTTTAAGACTGCACCCTAATACAGATTCCACCGTTAACCGGTAGCGACCTCCGGGAAGATTGCTGATAAAAATATCAGGCGCCGTTTCATCTATTCCATAGGTATACTCGTCATCAAAGTCAAAAATACCATCGGTATTCGCATCATATACCAGGGTATAATTCATTGGAAAGAAATCATCATAGCTGGCTCTTTTTACATAGACCTGAACACCGCCGTGATTCTCATTGCAATCAACCGCGTTCACATAAGAAAATTCATAAACAACATCCGAAACATCACCTGAAGTATTATTGGTTGAACTGGCACTTTGCTGAGGATCTTTTACCCAGCCACAATCCCCGTCGAGCCGGCGTGCAAAACTGTTTCCCCGGCCGGTGGACATGCCAAGCGTTTCATATTTAATTTCAATTTCATCCAGGTCAAAATCTCCGGTGCCGCAGCCACTGTTATTATTTGGACTTATGCGTCTGGAAGTTTCTAAAGGAAAACTTCTTACTACTGCATCAATAACTTCCAGATCAGGTGAAAGAAGAACAACCTGCTCATTTCCGCTGCCTCCGTCCGTAAAAAATCCATCACCAGTTGTAGGAATAGGAAGACTGCTGCAATTGCAGGCATTCCAGTTAAGATCTGCTTTTATAGTGCTGTCAATATTGGCACAGGGTACAGGAATTTCATCCTGCCCGGCAATAACGTAAAATTGTCCCGGAAGAAGAATGGTATTGGGAGGAATTGTAACCGAATAATCACCATCGGTTAAGATAAAACAACCTATATCAACAGGACCAGGTCCAAAGTTTAAAAGTTCTACAAATTCGGCTGTGGCACCGCATCCGTTTAAGGTCCAGGGCATGTATTCATTGATCACCACCCTTCCCTGCCCGAAACTGCAATTCAGAATAGCCAGGGAAATGATAAGCATGAAAGTTTTATGGCACAGGAGCCTCACAGGATTGGATTTGGGACCAAATTAAAGAAGCTGACTATTCTAAACTCATTCAATACCAGCTATTTTGGGAAAATAAGTGTTTACCAATTGGCGGGACTAATATTTCCATTTGTAAAACTTATCTTCCACTGGTATATTTAAAACAACCCTTAACGGGGAGCATATTAGATTTGTAAGCATATGCAGCTATCGGTCAGACAAAGGTATTGGGGTTTTCAGGTAGGGGGATGGAGTGTGGTGGCAATGATCAATTTGTTCTTTGCTTTCATTTTCGACCAGATAGACAAGGATATGATCTGCCGTTTGATCTTCTTTGTTGAAATGGGCATCATCCTTTCCCATATTATGAGGATCACCATAAGGAAGAACAATGTGCTGATCCTGCCCATAAACCAGCAGATCATAATATTATCGATCCTGACACTGCTCTATTCAGTAATCATTTCTCTTACACAATCAATCTTTGAAAGTTATTACAGCCTGGTGATGAGTAAAGGGGAGACCGTGCCATTCTATTATTTATACCTCAGGAACCTCTGGTCGGCTTTTATCCTTTTCTTTATATGGAATGGCATTTATTTCATGTATCACTATATCGCAAAGAGCCGTAAACAGCAAATGGATACCCTGCAACTGGAAGCACTGGTAAAAGAGCTGGAGCTGAAAACCATCAAGGCCCATATCAATCCCCACTTTATTTTCAATGCTTTGAATGGGATCAGGGCGCTGATAGATGAAAACCCAACAAGAGCAAGAAGGGCTGTAACTGAATTAAGTAATATTTTAAGGAGCAGCCTGAAAGCGGAAAAAGGTGAATTTGTAAATTTTGGTGATGAATTAAAGATCGTAAAAGATTACCTGGCACTTGAGAACATGCGTTTCGAGGACAGGCTTCAGATTGAATATGATATTGATGAGGATACACTGGAACAACAGGTGCCTCCCATGATGCTGCAAACCCTTGTTGAAAATGCCATCAAACATGGCATCAGCAAACAAATGAAGGGAGGAATGGTAAAGATCATTTCTGACTTTACAGAAAATTTCCATGAACTGGCCGTGCAAAATACGGGATACCTGAACGGACACGCTTCATCAAAAGGTTTTGGGTTATCAAGCACGCAGGACCG
>CBIHLW010000238.1:0-5104 GCA_966210755.1 uncultured bacterium | reverse complement strand
TTTGTTTGCTCATCAAGAAAATTCCTTTTTATAAAAAGTTTGTTGCTTCGTTCACGGTAAGTATGACTGCCATTGGTAAATAGATTCCATTTACCCTGGCGGTAATTGAAATTAAAACCTTCATTCAGCTTTGGAAGTAAGCCCTGGCCATAATTTGCATTTACAGAACCATTGTAACCAAACTGTTTGTTCTTTTTGGTTTTAATATTGATGATACCAGCGTTACCGGCAGCATCATATTTTGCAGGAGGATTGGTCATGATCTCGATCTGGTCGAGATTATTTGAACTCATACTTTTCAAAAGGTTGGCAAGGTCGGCGCCTCCTAACTGGGTGGGACGCCCGTCTACCAGAACCATAACCCCCTGTTTTCCTTTCAGGCTGATATTACCATCTTTATCAACTGAGATGCCGGGTGATTTTTCCAGAACTTCCATAGCTGTGCTACCGGCATTGGTTACGGAAGCATCAACATTTACAACCGTCCTGTCGATCTTTTGCTCAATCAATGGTTTCCTGGCTGTAATGGTTATTGCTCCCATTGTTTTGGCCTGAGGTACAAGTTCTATTGTCCCGAGTATTATTTCCGGCTGCTGGTCAGAGATAACGGCCAGCGTGGAAAAACCTTTCAGGTGACCCACTGCAGAAACGCTAACCAGGTATGTACCCGATGGCACCTGGTCAAAAACAAATTTTCCTTCCTTTGTGGCCACTGCATATTTCACCACTGAAGAATCCTGGGCTTTGATAAGTGCGATGGTGGCTGACTCTATGGTTTTAGACAGGCCATCAGTTATACGGCCGCTAATGTTGCCGGTTTTGGTTTGGGATAGGCCGGCTAGTGTACCGGAAAGGGCGATCAGCAGTGTCAAAATCTTTTTCATTTCTGTTTATTTAAAATACTATGCTATAATTATTACAATCCAAAACTAAGTACTATGCAATATCAAGTACATTGTTTTAAAATAAACGGCCGTATTTATTGATGGCCGGTATTTGATTGACAGTTATATGACGCCGTACCAGGAGGCAGGTTACAGTTGAAGGGGCTATTATTATAAGAGGAAATAAATTGATATGAACGGTGGGAGAAATGAAAAATGAAAAATACGGACTGCCCTAAAGCACTACAGAGCACGATTATCCGAATGGAGTTTTTTACCTTTTACTTATCATTCCACCCGGACATAGAACGCCTGAACCGGAACTGTTTTAATATTGCAAAAAAAAGATGGTTGCAGACTACAGGTCGGACACAGTTACGAAACCTACCCCGGAAATGCTGGATGCAATGATGAAGGCCCCCGTTGGAGATGATGTTTTTGGTGAGGATCCTTCCATTAATGAACTGGAGAAAACTGCCTCTGAAATGTTTGGGATGGAGGCTGCTTTATATTGTCCTTCCGGCACCATGACCAATCAGATCGCCATCAAATGCCATACACAGCCAGGTGATGAAGTGATCTGTGACCATACTGCTCATATATATCAATACGAAGGAGGCGGAATTGCATTCAATTCATCAGCATCCGTTAAGCTATTGAATGGCGACCGTGGCAGGATCAATGCGCAACAGGTTGAGGAAGCTATCAACCCGGATGATGTACACCGGGCCCATACCAGCCTTGTGTGCCTTGAAAATACGGCCAACCGTGGCGGCGGAAGTTGTTATGATATAAATGAGATCCAAAGGATCCGTAAAGTTTGTGACAACCATAATTTAAAACTGCATCTTGACGGAGCCCGGCTGTTCAATGCCCTGGTGGCGAAAAAACAATCTCCCCTGGAATTTGGCAGGGCCTTTCATTCCATTTCTATCTGCCTTAGTAAAAGTCTGGGTGCACCGGTTGGTAGCGTTTTACTTGGACCCGGCGATTTTATTAAAAAAGCAAGAAGGGTGAGGAAGGCTTTTGGCGGTGGTATGCGTCAGGCCGGATTTATGGCAGCAGCGGGAATCCATGCTTTACAACATCATGTCGGCAGACTGGAACAGGATCATCAGCATGCAAAACAAATTGCAACTGCACTTCAGCAAAAAGAATTTGTGGCAGAAGTATTACCGGTGGAAACCAATATCATTATTTTTCATTTAAAGCCGGGCCGTTCTTCCAGTCAGCTTGTTGCAAAGTTCAAAGACCATGGCATTCTGGCCTATGCCATTGCACCTGCTTCGGTAAGGCTTGTGGTGCACCTGGATATCAGTGCAGAGATGATAGCGCACACTATTAAGGTGATAGAAGATATTAATTTATAAAATATAAAGATGTTTCCAAAGATCAACCCAACAACCACAAAGGCATGGAATGAACTGCAGTTACATGCAACAGAAATGAAGCAGGTTCATATGAAAAACATGTTTGACCGGGACAGGGAAAGATTTAAAAAATTTGCATTTTGCCTGAATGATATAGTAATTGACTTTTCAAAAAATCTAATCACAGATCAAACCATACAAAAACTTTTACAACTCGCTGGTGAATGCAGGCTTCCCGAAGCCATCGAAGCAATGTTTAACGGAGATCTTATCAATGAAACCGAACAGAGGTCCGTGTTACATGTAGCCCTTCGTAATTTTTCCAGTAAACCCATGTATGCTTCGGGTGAAGATGTAATGCCTGAAGTAAGTGCAGTGCTGGAGCAGATGAAGAAGTTTGCTGAAAAAATTCATAACGGATCATGGAAAGGCTATTCAGGTAAACAGATCAGGTATATTGTAAATATTGGCATAGGAGGCAGTGACCTTGGTCCGTTTATGGTAACGGAAGCATTGAAGCCTTATTGGAAACCGCAGATCCAATCCTATTTTGTTTCTAACGTTGATGCCAGCCACATTGCAGAAACTTTAAAAAAAGTAGATCCCGGGGAGACCCTCTTCCTGATTGCTTCCAAAACATTTACCACCCAGGAAACCATGACCAATGCACACACTGCGAGGAAATGGTTTCTTGAACATGCCGGTGATGAGAAACATATTGCAAAACATTTTGTTGCACTTTCCACCAATGAAACAGATGTAGTAAAATTTGGTATTGATAAAGAAAACATGTTCAGGTTCTGGGACTGGGTTGGAGGAAGGTATTCCTTATGGAGTGCCATCGGTCTCTCTGTTATGCTGACCATAGGATATGAGAATTTTGAGGAATTATTGAAAGGCGCACATGCAATTGATGAACATTTCAGAACAACTCCGCCAGAAAAGAATATTCCTGTGCTCATGGCACTGATAGGGATTTGGTACACCAATTTTTTTGATGCCCGGACTGAAGCCATACTACCCTATGATCAATACCTGCATCGCTTTGCTGCTTATTTCCAACAGGGAAATATGGAAAGCAATGGAAAATATGTTGACCGGAATGGCGAAGCGGTTGATTATAAAACCGGCCCGGTTATCTGGGGAGAGCCGGGCACAAATGGCCAGCATGCTTTTTATCAGCTGATCCACCAGGGCACACATTTAATTCCCTGCGATTTTATTGCCGCAGCGCAATCCCATAATTCAATTGGTGACCATCACCAGATCCTCTTATCCAATTTTTTTGCACAAACCGAGGCACTGATGAATGGAAAATCTGAGGAAGAAGTTGAAGAGGAATTGTTGAACCAGGGCAAACCTGTTGAAACCATAGCAAAACTTTCACCTTTCAAAATATTTAAAGGCAACCAGCCAACCAATTCCATCCTTGTAAAAAAGATCACGCCTTATTCCCTGGGCCAACTCATTGCATTATACGAACACAAGATCTTTGTACAGGGCGTGATCTGGAATATTTTCAGTTTTGATCAATGGGGCGTGGAATTGGGAAAGCAGCTTGCCAATAAAATATTACCTGAACTGAAAAATGATGACAGCATAACTTCTCATGATGTTTCTACCAATGGTTTGATCAATGCATTTAAGGAAATGAGGAAGTAGCTGCTTCCATTACAGGGCTTTGGCAAAGCAGGATTCATTTAAATCTGGGCGCCGCCAGCTGTATTGAATGCGGGATGATAAGCTGAAAGCTGCTGCCCTCTTTTTCACCAACAATCAGGATCTCTCCGGTTTTGATCTCATCAACAGGAATAACAGAGAGGGCTCTTTTCTTCAGATCGATAAAAAATAGTCTTCTTCCTTTTCCCGGCGTTAAATCAATCCTGCTTCCAGTGGATACATCAATACCTACCGGGTGAGGAAATTCATTCAACTCAATTGGTTTGGCTGAGAAGGAATTATTTCCCATCCGCACAGCAGTAATTACCGGTACTTCGACTGACTGGATGAAAAGAACAGGAAGGGTATCTGATACATTCACCCGCCCTGTTTCCACCATACCGGCTATCCTTACCTGGTAGTAGGCATGGACCATTTCAAATGGCTTTGGCCTGGTTGATGCACATGAGAACAAGGCAGGGATGATCCATATAAAAACAGCGTTCTTCATGAAAAACTTAACTCCCGTATTTATTGCCTTGTTAGTTTATGCATGAACAATTCCCCATCTATATTTATGTTGAGAATGTATGTTCCTGGGGAAAGATGAGAATTCACATTCCAGCGCAAAACATTACCGGGATTATTAAATGATTGTTGTTTTATCATTACACCATTCATATTAAATAATTGCAATTGCATTTTACCTCCGTCTTTTGCCATCCGGAGATCAATATAATTATGGAAAGGATTGTTTACTGCCCATACATGTTGTTTCACTCCGTTATAACGGATCACAACAACTTTACTAAGCTGCTCCCTTCCTTCCAGATCGCGCATTCTTAAACGGTAATAGTTTACAGGGTTTACCTGGTGATCATAAAGCTTGTAATTTCTCTGGGAATTTGTATTACCTGCCGCAGCAACTATCCCAATGGAAAAATATTGATTGCCATTAGAGGATTTCTCAACAGTAAAATCTTTTGCATTGATCTCCTCGCTGGTGATCCATTCAAGCAACACAGATCTCTGGTCAGTTTTTCCTTTAAAGTCAACCAGGGTAACAGGAAGCGCTGAAGAAATAACCGTTGTAAATAATCCTCGTCCATGAGTAGCTGCAATTACCGTATTATCGGAAGTACGGTGTGTGAGCATATCTACTCTTACATTGGGAATACCCGGGCTTTGTA
Source organism: uncultured bacterium (assembly GCA_966210755.1). Taxonomy (GTDB): domain Bacteria; phylum Bacteroidota; class Bacteroidia; order Chitinophagales; family Chitinophagaceae; genus Flavisolibacter. The sequence goes on along the minus strand of CBIHLW010000238.1, from coordinate 1 downwards.
C
>CBIHLW010000237.1:0-5118 GCA_966210755.1 uncultured bacterium | reverse complement strand
CACCACGACCCTGATCACCACCTTCTAATCCAGAAGAACCTTCAGAGCCACTTCTGCCCAGATTGCCCTGTCCACTTTGAGAACCACCGCTTGTGCCCTGGCTTTGTCCACCGAGGCCTTCAGAACCACGTTGTGAACCACCTTGTGATCCACCCATGCCTGATTGAGATCCACCCTGGTTACCTTGCTGTCCTTGTTGAGACTGGTTACCCTGGTTTCTGTCCTGATCTTGATTTCTGTTTTCTGCCATAACTGTAAATTTTTAAGTCAAAAATGATTACCGTCAATCTTATCAATAAAAATAGTATGCCCGGTTAACTGATGTTTAATGACTGGTATGATGAGTACGCCTGCCTGATTTTTTTGAAACGGGTTGTAGAATGTTATCAACATTTACATCCTGGCTCTTAAATTAAAATGATGGATTCCATATAACTGATAAAAAAACCCGGCTGTAATTGCCGGGCTTTTTTATCAGCGGGTTACCTGACCATCGAGGTCACTACCGGTAAGTCCATCTTTACTTGATAAACCGGATCTTCTACCCCGGTCTGCGTTTCCAATGGTTGATGATTTTTCATCAAGGTCTTGCGTTGATTTATTCACTCTTGTTTCCAGGTTTTCCTTAATTGACGTTCTCTCCTCCTGGTTTTCCCGGATCTGCCCCGGATTTGTTCTTTTGTTATCTTCCATATTTTAAGTTTTAATGATGCTGCTTTAATTAATGATTACTGCCCCTCCTTTTAACATCACTGCCGTCAGATCCACTTTGCTGCCTGCCTTTCCCATACCGGTTCTGTTGCTGGCTCATGGTTTCAAATTCTTTCTGACTTTCCTGTTCACGGGTTGTAACCTTTTTGCTTTTACGGTCTACTTTTCCCTTCTTCATGATCACCAGTTTGATTACTCCTCAATTGCCTGCCGATTACCGGAACGTGAAGCTTTGTCAATCCCTGACTGATCCTTTTCCAGCCCACGCTGCGACCTTTGATTACCGGAGCTTATTTTTTCCTGTTGACCACTTAGGGAATTGCCTTGCTGGTTCCGGCTTCTGTTAACCTGACCGCTATTTTCATTTTGCAAATTTCTATTTTGGTCACGGTTACCCTGACCTCTTACATTTTCTGCCATGATTTTTAATTTTTAATGAATAGATATTTATCGGCTACTGGTAGTGCCTTCCACTTTTCATCAACAAGGGTTTGTTTCCTTCACCAGTGTTGATCAGTTATCTGTTGAAGTCCTTGTATGGGTCTTACGCCTGTGCCTGTAGTTTAATCGTCATTTACAATAAACTATCAGGTATATAGCCGTAAAAACTATGCCGTAAGATGATAAATGTTGATAAAAAAAAGGAGGATAAAATAATTAATTGCGGGCTAAAATATCCAGTGCCAGACTGTTCAATTCTTTTTGGTAAACCTGCGTTTTGTTTTTCATTTCACCATGTGGCACCACTTTATTACCAAGCAGCGCATACCAGGTTTGTGATGAGCCTGGAACAAAGATCCCGTGTTTTGACCAGTTGGATTTTTCTTTACCCCGGCCATGATCTGTAGTAATTAAAAATGTTGTTTTGCCTGCATAGTCGGGCATGCTTTGAACCAGGCGCCATAATTCACCAATCATCCGGTCCGCATTATTGGCTTCCTGCAAGTATTGGTCATAACGCCTTGCATGACCGGCATCATCTGTTCCACTAAAGCTCAGGAAAACAACAGAAGGTTTATTTTTTATGATGTATTCTTTACAGGCGATATAGGTAAGTTCATCATACCTGGTTGGTGATGCCTCTAAATTACCCTGAATAGAATTCAAAGATTTTTGGGAGGGGGTTAATTTCTGACCATCCAGTTTTTGTATACCACTATTCAAAACAAAACTGTTTTTCTCATCCTTATCCAGGATGTATGGAAAAGCATCCCATGAAGTAAAAGCCGCTACCTTGCCTATATAACCCGGCGTTTTATTGAGGATCTGTAAAATATTTTTGTTAGCATTCTTTTTTTTGTCATTATTATAGATGGAATAATCAACACTTCCGGTGAGCAATTCATTATATCCCGGATAAGACAATGCATATGGATTGGCAACATTTACTTTATTGTCAAATTTCCTGTTGCCATATAGTTCACCATGTTTCGAAATAACATTCCAGAAGAAAGGCAGCAGCCTTTTCCGTCTTACAACCGGATCTTCATCCCAATACAAAGCTTTTGCAAATGCTGTATCAGCAGTACTCCTTGCGTCACTGAGCAATTCAGCATCAGCGCCATTGAAAACCTCTTCCCACCTGAATCCGTCAAGGGTAATTATAAATATTTTATTCTCGGGGTTTGGATTCGAAAATGTTTTCCCGGTGTTTCCAAAAGAGGTACTCATGGTTACCAATACCATACAAATCACGAAGCCTTTCATATAACAGGTAATAGAAAAAACGTACCATTTTTCAAAAATCAAAAGATTTGAGAACATGGATCACACAAATAATGAAACAAACTGAATGGTGCCTCTGCAATAATATCAGGATGAATAATGTTGAAATTTTTAAATTGATGGAATACATTTAAAACGCTTCACATCCTGCATTCTGTAGATTTATTGCCACTTATTCGGCAGTATTCGTGTAATCCCTGTCCTCAGATCCCGGGAATTCTGTTATTAATTCCGACTCATGAACCAACTGATTTATGTGTTTAAAAACTTATTCAATCCTTAAAGGCACATTGATCTTAACAGAAAAATTTCTACCCATATTATAGATACCCCTGCGACCTGTCCAGGCGTTTTCATCCAGATACTTTAACCTGCTTAAATGGTTTTGATAACCTACATCTCCAATATTCATTGCATTAAAATAAATGCTGAACAATGTTTTATCCTTATTGATGATGTCCGTACTCAAGCCTGCATTTAACAGCGTGTAACCTGCAGTTGACGTTTCCGTTCCAAAAGCCGAGAAAGGATGATCCTGCCGGAAATTATGATCCACCTCTACCTGAAAGGACAGATCCCTGAAAAACTTTCCTTTCTTCATAAATTCACCTTTGATTTCACTTACCCATCTGGGTGCCGGAATTAAGGGAAGATATCTTATCCCCTCTACCGGTTGCAGAAACCGCCCGATCACAATGGAAAAACGGTTTTCCCAATGCAGCCAGTCCAGAGGATGCGGATGGAGGTCAATCAGGAATTCGCCTCCTGTTAAGAACGCGTCCTGCTGACTAAACTGAAATGCAGGAATCAGTTCACCTTCAACATCTACAACTGAATCACCACCATGTACAGATGGGAGCCTGCTATAAAAAATAAAATGACTGATGTGGTTATAAAATACGTTGGCTACCAGCGACAGGTGTTCGGAATTCCATTCACTACTCAGGTCGCCCTGCAAACTTCTTTCAGAACGCAGATCCCTCGATCCATATTCATACCTGTTGGTGCCCTCATGTGTACCATTTGACAATAATTCCGGTACAGACGGAGCCCTGAATCCCTGGGCAAGGTTAAACTTCAGAACAAAATTTTCAGTTGCTGAATAACTGAGGCCCGCACTCGCTGAAAAATTAGAATAATTTTTTTTGAGGGCAGAAAACTTTAAAGCTGTACCATCAAAATATTCTTTTCCCTCAAGTGAACGGTTATCATATCTCAATCCACCACTGAAACTGCTTTTTCCAATGGTCTTTTGTGCATAGAAGAAAGTTCCAAGATCAAACAGGAGGTATTCGGGTATCAACACTTCTTCGGCTTTATTCAGATTTCTCTGAACCATACCATTTAAACCAACAGAGGTTGACCATCCGTTCCTGTCATTTAAATGGTAGGCTGCGCTATAATTAAATGTTTTCAGGTCAAAAAACAATTCTTCCTGCTCCGGATCATCCACCTCTCCAAATTCCCTTCGCAGGTTTGACTGCATTCCCAATACCACCGACAACCTGTTTTTACCAACCCTGAAACTGTTATCACTGGTGAATTTTATATGATTTACATGTTGAGAAGGCACATGAGGATCAGTATCGTTGAAATCATCATTGCTGGCCATGACATCGCCCCCGCCAGGTAATGGTCTTATAAAATTTCCAAAGGCATTTCTTTCCCCTTCAACCATTCCAAGCTTCTGGTTAAAACTGCTAACTATAAAATGACTATAGCCCCATGATCTGTTTAAACCAATATAACCTCCAACATTTTTTTCATTGAACTTTGAATTATAAACCCGGCCATCAAACCTGTTTGAATAATCCGCTGCGGCTTTATAAGTTCCCCAGAGATTCCAGTTGAATCCGTATTTATTTCCGCCGATATTGGCATTAAAAGCACGCTGGCGGTTATTTGTCTGATAACTGCCTAATATATTCCCCCTGATGGTATTAACAGGCAATGGTGCTGTGGTAATAATGTTGATCACACCTGCAATGGCGTCGCTTCCATAAATCAGTGAAGCCGGGCCCTTTACTATTTCCACCCTGTTCACACTATATTGATCTATCTCAATTCCATGTTCATCACCCCACTGCTGGCCCTCCTGCCTGATGCCATCATTGATCACAACAAGGCGGTTATATCCTAGTCCCCGGATCACGGGTTTTGACACGGCAGGACCTGAGGATAGCTGGCTAATGCCGGGCTGCCTGCTCAGTGCATCAATTATATTGGTTGATGTTGTATTGATCAGCTCTTTCCGGCTTACCCTCGTTACGGGGATGGGAGCTTTCCGGATGCTGGTAGCATTCGCCACCGCAGTTATAGTAACACCCTCATTCTCCAGCACCGCAGGTGTTAAAGAAAAATTCATAGTATGGCTGGAGGAAATATCAATGTGTTCAACTATGGTTTTATATCCTGAGAAAGAAATTTCGATAATAGTATGACCTGCAGGAATATTTGTCAACTGATAACGACCTGCAGAATCTGAGATGGTACCATTCCTTGAATCTGAAATGATCACGGATGCACCCGGTAATGCCACGCCGGTATGAGCATCAGTTATAAATCCGGTCAGAACAGTACGGGTTCTTGGCTGGGCAAATGTTATCATGCCCGCTACAAGCAATGAAATCAAAAAGAGCCACTTCTTCATGTAGTATGATTGATAAATTAAAAAAATGAATT
>CBIHLW010000236.1:0-5120 GCA_966210755.1 uncultured bacterium | reverse complement strand
GATTGAGGTGATGGTTGCTTTTTTTTGAGGAGCAATAATACCTGGCGGATCACGGATGTAGGGATGACCGCTGATGGCTACGGAGGTATGGGTGATGGTAATTGTTTTGGGATCACGGATGTAGGGATGACCGCTGATTGTATAATTGTATAGAGGTTCATCCCATAGCCCACGGTTTCAACCATGGGTAATGGTTTCCAGGATTTTGTTAATGGTTTCAACCATCTATAAGGAAATGCCTGGATCTGAAAAAGTTTCTCTGTAACCAAATGGGTTTGCTACGGACCTACCTTTTAGAGGTAATAGATTCAGCCATTTTCATTGGCTGTTCCTGATTCAAAATGTTTGGGGGGGGTAAACCTGCTGTAGGTCTTATTGAGGGCATGTTGGTCCGTGGTATGTTCCATCCTTAATCTGAAAAAAAAGAAAGGGGCCCCGAACCAAGGCCCCTTTTACAAGCCACCATCCTCTTCCACCTAAGAGGTCATTTAAAATAAGTTTCTAACGGTTATTAAGGGTGAAGCCCTATTGATCAATGTATTCAATAAACTTCTTTCAGGTAAAACACAAACATAATACCAATAAATTTCAGGGCTGTAAAAACAGGCTTTCCCGCCTTAAACAATTTGAATATGTTGAAATTATTACACCCTGTATCATATAATGATGAAAAATTTACCAGGTTGATGTATAAAACCTCAGGGATTATCAGGAAATGAACGAACAGATTCTTTGTATATAATATTGGAATGCCATATAAGATTTAATATCAGCGCTTCAAAACAAAACTGGGCTATCCATTAACTTTGGCGGGCATGGTCGTAGCAGTTAATACCCGGTTCCTGATCAAGGACAAACTGGAGGGATATGGTTATTTTACAAAAGAAGTGTTCCGTATAATGGCCCTTTCGCATCCTGAACACCAGTTTTATTTTTTATTTGACCGCCCTTTTGAAGAGGAATTTATTTTTTCGGACAACATCCGGGGAATTATTGTTTCACCACCTGCACGACATCCTTTTTTATGGAAATACTGGTACGACATACGGATACCTTCTATACTAAAAAAGATCAGGGCTGATGTTTTCATCTCTCCGGATGGCTTCATCTCACTTTCCACCGGCATCCCCCAGTGCCTTGTAGTACATGACCTGGGATTTCTGCATTATCCTGAAGCGTATAAAAAAAGTCATCTTTTCTTTTTAAAAAGATACCTGCCTAAATATCTGGAAAAAGCGAATTCGATAGCCACAGTTTCAAAATTCTCAAAAGATGATATTGCCGGCAGGTACCGTGTAAATCCCGGCCGGATCGATATTGTATACAGTGCGCCCAAAAAAATATTTCACCCTGTTACGGTTGATGAAAAAGTTTCAGCAAAAGAAAAATTTACGGCCGGCGCTGAATATTTTATTTATGTAGGAGCCATTCAGCCCCGGAAAAACCTGGTGAACCTGCTTAAGGCATTTTCAATTTTTAAGAAAAGGCAAAAAAGTAACATGAAACTGGTGCTTGCCGGCAGAATGGCATGGAAGAATGAAGAATTCAGTGGTCTTTTGAAAACATACAGATACCGCAACGATGTTGTGCTGACCGGTTACCTGGAAGAAGAATTACTGGTACAACTCCTGGCCTCCGCTTATGCCCTGGTCTACCCTTCTTATTTTGAAGGCTTCGGGGTTCCTGTACTGGAAGCCATGCAGTGCGATGTTCCTGTTGTCACTTCAAAAGATTCTTCCATGCAGGAAATTGGTGAAGATGCTGCTTTGTATTTCGACCCTGCAGAATTTAATGATATGGCAGAGAAAAAGATGCTTGTATATAAAGATGAAGACCTGAGAAAGAAATTGATTGAAAAGGGAAGATTTGTGTCTGGTAAATACAGTTGGGAAAGAACTGCAGGGTTGTTATGGCAAAGCGTTATGAAAGCAGTAGGAGGATAAAAATTAGCAGATGACGGTGAATGGTTCATAGAAAGTTTTTTTTGAACCTGTACTGATAATTCAGCACGCCAGGGATCCTGAACCTGAACGTTGAACTGTTTCTTACCTTCGGGCACAATTTATTCGTATGAAATCAAGTATAATGATTGATGTGGAGCTTGATGAGAACCGCATCCCTTCAAGTATAGAATGGAGAGCTACAGATACACAGGAACACGCACAACAGGCCAAGGCCGTGATGCTTTCTTTATGGGATGGTGCTGAAAAAACCGCACTTCGCATTGACCTTTGGACACAAAAAATGATGGTGGATGAAATGGCTGATTTTTATTACCAGACTTTTATGACCATGGCAGATACCTATCAGCGGGCCACCCGTCAAACAGAATTAGTGGACGACATGAAGAATTTTGCAAAAGAATTTCACCGCAAATTCCAGGAGTTGCAGATGAAGGAGCAGAAATAAGAATGATACGGAATAGCACATTGAATATTTTGTTTTTACTTTCAATTTTCAACCATTAATATGAGCCTTGAACAAAAAATTATGGCAGAGATGAAAGATGCCATGAAAGCAAAGAATGAAGCTACCCTCAGAGGATTAAGAGCCATTAAAGCTGAGATCATTAAGGCAAAAACAGAACCTGGGGCGGGGGGTGAAGTGTCTGAAGAAAAAGAACTCAGCCTGCTTCAGAAAATGATGAAACAGAGAAGGGATTCTTTAGACATCTACCAGCAACAGAACAGAATGGATCTTGTACAGAAAGAACAGGAGGAAATGGATGTAATTGAAAAATTTCTTCCAAAGCAGTTAACAGCAGATGAATTGAGAATGGAACTGCAGCAGGTGATCACTGAAACCGGTGCTACATCGCCTGCTGATATGGGAAAGGTGATGGGTGCTGCCAATAAAAAGCTCGCCGGCAGGGCTGATGGTAAAACCATTTCTGCAATGGTTAAAGAAATGCTGGCTAAATAACATGTCCATAATAGACATCATTGTTCTTGTTCTGGTGATCGTTGGCATTTATAAAGGATGGCGCAAAGGCCTTGTGCTTGGTATTTTTTCAGTACTGGCATTTATTATCGGGCTGGCTGCCGCTATTAAATTATCCGCTCTTGTTGCAGAGCGTTTGGGTGAGGCAACCAACATTTCTCAGAAATGGTTGCCCGTTCTGGCATTTGCCATAGTGTTTTTGGTGGTTGCTTTTTTGGTGCGTTTGGGGGCAAAAGCATTGGAAGGTGTTTTGCAACTTGCCATGCTGGGATGGCTGAATAAGTTAGGCGGCGTATTGCTTTATGTGCTTCTATATCTGTTTGTTTTCAGCATTCTTTTGTTCTATGCCCAGCAACTCCAGATTATCAAACCCGAAACGGCTGAAATTTCCATTACATATCCGTTCATTTATCCAATGGGCCAGGAGGTGATAGGAGCCATTGGAACCATACTTCCATTTTTTAAAGACATGTTTACGGAACTTGAAAGTTTTTTTGATGGACTTTCCCGCAAAGTTTGATTCATGCTTTAATGACAGAGTTTGGTAAGCTTATTGGATAACCCTGAGAAGGCAAGGTTTGCTGCAGGTGGGTAGTTTGATCAAAATAGATTGAATACCCATGTTTTTGATCTTTGTACTTTAAGGTGTTTAAAGCAAATCGATTATTTTAGCAGAAATTAACCCGGACAGACTGATGCAATATTCGCTTAAAGAAGAAGGTAAGTTTAAGTATATCGAAGAAGGTGAAGGTGAACCATTGTTGTTATTGCATGGATTGTTTGGTGCATTGAGTAATTTCAAGGATCTCGTTGAACACTTCCGTCATTCTCACAAGGTAGTAGTTCCGATATTACCACTTTTTGACCTGGATATACTTCATACATCCGTTGGTGGCCTTGCCAAACATGTACATAAATTCATTGAATTCAAAAACCTCAGTAATATTCATCTGCTCGGTAATTCTTTGGGCGGCCATGTAGGCCTGGTGCATGTATTGAAACATCCGGAAAGGATCAGGTCAATGACATTAACAGGCAGTTCAGGTTTGTTTGAAAATGGAATGGGGGATACCTATCCACGCCGCGGCGATTATGATTATATAAAGAAAAAAACAGAAGTAACTTTTTATGATCCCAAAACCGCAACAAAAGAATTGGTTGATGAAGTATTTGAAATTACCCGGAACCGCTTAAAGGTCATTAAGATCATAGCACTTGCAAAAAGTGCAATCAGGAATAATCTTGGAGAAGAATTAAATAATATCAAACAACCTACGTTATTGATATGGGGGCAAAATGATACCATTACGCCTCCTTTTGTAGCCCGTGAATTTAATAAACTGATACCGGACAGTGAACTCCATTTCATTGATAAATGCGGCCATGCACCAATGATGGAACAGCCGGAAGAGTTCAATGCGATCCTGGATAAATTTTTGAAAAAACTAAGTGCCCCTGCAACGGTTATTTAATTGCAGTTGTCTATTTAAAGATACCGTTCTATGTTAACAAGAGAACTTATATCAAACTCAATTCCCTACCTGCATAAAGATGATAAGGTTCATCATGCCCTGCAGCTGATGAATGATTACCATGTTGCCCATCTTCCTGTAGTTGAGAATGACAGTTATCTTGGCATAGTAAGCGAAGAGCAGTTATTGCAAAGCGATGACAACAACCAGATCAATCAGTTACAGGTAACTGATGGCAGTACATCAGTACAGGCCAATGACCATTTTTTGAAAGCCATACAGACGGCGGTCCTTAATAATTTAAGTATTGTTCCCGTAGTTGAAGAAAAACAGTTGCTCGGCATCGTTACTTACAATGATCTGCTGAAGAACGCATCAGATTTTATGAGTCTGAATGATCCGGGTGCATTGATCGTTCTTGAAATGGACAGTAAGACATATTCCTTTGCAGAGATCAACCGCATTGTAGAATCAAATGATGCACAAATTACCCAACTCAACACATTAACCGATCCCGAAACGGGCATTACGCAGGTTACAATCAGGCTTAGCAAGCTCGAGGTTTCTGATATTATCAGCACCTTTCAGCGTTATGAATACAATGTAAAATATTATTTTGGTGAGGAGCTTTATGAAAATGAGCTAAAAACCAATTTTGATAACCTCATGAACTATTTAAAAATCTGATTTTCCCGGTTTATTCCTGCC
>CBIHLW010000235.1:0-5220 GCA_966210755.1 uncultured bacterium | reverse complement strand
TCAGCACCACAGATAAAAATGATGTGCATCTTTTATATAACAATGGGAGAAAGATGCCCAATGGAAGCAGCATTAAAAAATTTCCAATGATCTGCGTATCCGATAATTTATAGATCCGGAAAATCTTGAACAATTCAAAATTCACATGGTCCTTATTTTCTATTCTGAGTAAAATCTTATCCCACCAGTCTGCCGAAGAAATTTCACTGTATAGAAAAAAATAACCGGTCAGTGTCAATACCATAAAAACGTAAACATAAAAACCTGACTGAATACCGATCTGAAAAAAATTGTCCTGCTTCCTTGATATAATTTCAATTATTATCCAGCCGTAAAGCAGGGCGATGGCAAGCACCAGGATCAATAGCCGCTTTGTGTTAACCTGTCTGAACCATGCGTTATGGTCGTACAGATAAAGGAGCCCCAGGAGGCAAACAGGAAGAAAGACCAGTAATTTTTTAAACCAGGAAGCCATAATTACTATTTAAATATACACATTAGCCTCACGAAATTCATTGACAATCAGTTATTTTCCAAAACTTTAAATCTGCTCCTCTTCATTTATTTGAAAGCTAAAAGAATCTATTGGCCTTTGCAAAAGAATATCACTGTTACCGATATTCCTTTTATGTACTTTTAGAAAAATTTTATTATGAAACGCATAACCATCGCACTCTGCGCTGTAGCATTTATGTTCAGCAGCAAGGCACAAATGCCCGATTCCAATGCAATGGCCAACTGGGTTAAGTACATGACTCCCGGCAAAGAACACCAGATGATGGCCTCCTGGGAAGGAACCTGGGATGGTGAAATAATTATGTGGATGACTCCCGGCAGCGCCCCTGTGAAATCAAAAGGCACCTGCCTGAATAAAATGGTGTTGGAAGGCAGGTACCAGCAATCAAGTCATAGCGGGTCTTTTGAAGGCATGCCTATGAATGGATTGAGTACACTGGCATACGATAATGCCAAAAAGGTTTTTATTACTACCTGGATCGACAATATGGGAACCGGCATTATGGTTGGTGAAGGCCCATGGGATGATGCAACCAGGTCTATTACCATCAAGGGAAAAATGATGGACCCAACAACTGGTAAGGAATGTGAATTCAGGGAAGTTTTTAAGGTCATTGACAATGATCACCAGGTAATGGAAATGTATGCCCCGGATGCAACAGGAAAGGAATTTAAAACGATGGAGATCAAATATACCCGCAAAAAATAAAAAGCCGTGTTTTACGAGGTGAGCGGCACTTTCACTTCAGGCAAGTGCCTTTCGCCTCGTAATCATTACTCATTCTCCGGCTGGCAGGAATACATTAAAGCTCGCTCCTTCATTTTCTTTTCCTTGCGCAATGATATTTCCATTATGCCTTAATGCAATTTTTTTACACAGGGCAAGTCCCAGACCGGTGCCTTCATATTTATCTTTTGAATTGAGCCTGCTGAAAAGCTGAAACATTTTTTCAGTATCATCCATGTCAAATCCTATCCCCTGATCTTTGATCTCAATGGAGATATAATCTTTACCGGGGATCAGGCCGGAACTTCCGTTTACTTCAAATCCCTTTACTTTTTTCACATTAATGGTGATATGATTTTTTTCACCCGGCTTCGAAAATTTTAATGCGTTATTTATAAGATTGTAAAACAGCTGGTATATCAGCACGTTGATCCCATAGATCCTGGGAAGTACGTTATATTCAATGCTCGCCTCCTTTTGCTGGATCACCAGTTCGAGGTCCTGCCTGATATGCTCAATCACATTATTAAGGTCTATCCATTCAAAATGATGGTCTGCATTGGTAGCAACGGAATAATTCAATACACCGTCGATCATGGCCGACATCCTTCCTGCTGCTTCCTGTATCTTATCAAGGTATCCCTGGCCCTCTTTTGCTATAGAACCGGAGTAGTCATCTTTTAACCTGCTGCTGAACATCCTGATCTTTCTCATGGGCTCTTTCAGATCATGACTGGCCACGTGTGCAAACTGCTTCAGGTCGTCATTAGATCTTTCAAGTTCCCGCGTTCTTTGTTGTACAAGTTCTTCAAGCTCCTCACTCCTGTTCTTACGTTCATGTATATCCGTACATGTTCCGAACCATTTTAAAATTTTGCCTTCCGTATTCCGTACAGGAACGGCTCTTCCCAGAAACCACCTGTAATTACCATGCCTGTCCCTGATCCTGTATTCCATTTCATATGGCTCGCCGGTCCTTACGCTTTTATACCAGGTATCAATACATTTTTTTATGTCGGCTCCATAAAGATGTCTTGTAAAACTCTCTACTCCATATTCCTGCCCGGAGCCGGTGAATTCATACCATTGTTTATTATAATAGTCAACATATCCTTCATTGGTGGCCGTCCATACTATCTGTGGCACAAAATCGGCCAGTTTTATAAACTGTTCACGGCTTTCTGCTGTTTCCCTTGTGGATGTCTGAAGGTTTTCTTTCATCCTCAACAATGCAATACCCAAAACGTCGTCATTGCTCCGTGGTTGCAACAACACATCAAAATTTCCAGAGCCAATAGAGTTGGCTGCATCAGCCAGTTGCTTATTACTCTTGTCAATGGCGGAAATTGACCGGGCAAGGCTGCCTATCACATCATTTGAAACATTCTGAAAAGACGATGCCCGTTCACCCCTGGATATCTTAAGCGCATTTTGCTTTAATTCATTGAGCATGGTATTCAGTATGTGAACCGTATAAATTACGAGGGCAATAACAACAGCCAATGCAAAAATCAGAAAAATCAGCGTTCTCCATTTCTCCCCTCTTTCTTCAGCATAACTTGCACGCATCCTGTGTTGAACATCCTGCAGTAGATTCATCTGCAGCCTTCGCAGATCATTGACCGCACCGGAGGTAAGCTTACCCCAGCTTTCGTATGTATAATTGCTGTCAACATTATACGTTTTGAAAACCTGATCCAGGTAGCTGATGTTTTCAGCAAGTGCTGAATTATACCTCACCTTGTCATATTGTTCAATAACGCCCGGAGAGGCCTTTAACCTGAATTCTTTTTCATAGGATTTATAAACCTCAAAAGATGGCATGGTGCCCATCAGCGTTTCAACAATATATTCACGGGTATATAAAATATTATAAACATTGGCATTGATCAGACCCAGGTAAGTGATCATCTCCGAGATCAGCTTTTGTGCGGTCATATTACTGTATACATGCCTGAGGTGCGAATTATTACCTGAAGAAAAATTATTGAGGGTATTTAGACGGAAAATGGATGCGGAATAAAAATGCATCACCCCACTTGGAGCTATCAGTCCACTGTCGATATTATTTCTGGTGGTACCCAGCTCAGAAAGAAATGAATAGTTTTCAAAATTCTTCAGTGTTGAATCACCCTTCTCATTCAGTTCTCTGATCAATGAATCGGTGTTTAGCCGTTGGCGCTTCATCTCAGCACCCCTGCCTTTATTCAAAACAAATTCATAGCTGTACTTTCTTTCCAGCTGAAGATTATCAATGAGATGGGTAAGATTGGCAGATTCCTCAAAACGGTTAAGATATTTTTCAAGTATAGCCAGGTTCTGATCTTTTTCAACATACAAACCAAAACTCAGGAATACAAGGAACAATAGCGGTAAAAATCCAATTAACATCAGTTTCGCCGGCAAAGGCAATCTTCTGAAAAAGCGGTTCATGAATGGTTAAGTTTGATTTAGGGCTATTGCGATCCGGGTTACAAATTAGGGCTTTCATTCTACAAGTGAAACATATAAAAAAGAAATTTACCCTGTATCAATCATAAAGCAAATGTAAAAAGCAGGCATACTGTAACATAGTGCGCGCAACCATCGTCACATGATACAAATCAAAAACAATAAAATAATTTTTATGAAACGATTAGTGATGGCAACCAGCCTGTTTATATTATCCTTTGGCACATCTGCTTTTGCAACAGACAACAACTACCCCGCCTTCCTCAGCACATTTTTTAAAACTTTCAGCAGTGCTGAACATGTAAGCTGGGAACTGGTTGATGGTTTTACCAGGGTGTCCTTTCAGATAAAGGGTAAACAGAATTTTGCCTATTACAATGAGGATAACGCTTTGGTAGTTGTAACAACGCCTTTACATGTTTCTGATCTGACCACATCCATGCAATCGAAACTCAGGTCACAATATGAGAATTATACTGTTTCAGCAGTATATGAGTGTGCAGCCGGTAATAAGAAAAACCGTTATGTAGTTCTAGAAAATGATAAAAAACAATTGATCGTAACCATGCGTGGAAAAAAATGGAATATCTATAGTTCTTCCAATAAATAATACGAAAAACACAGATCAGAAAAATAATCTTAAAGAACAAAGCCCGGTTAAATCCGGGCTTTGTTCCATATAACCGATGGCGGCTACTTATTATCGTCCGCGTGCGCTTCCTGAAGAACCCCTGCCACCAGATGTCGTGCCTCTGCCGGAACTACCGCCCGGCTTACGTGGGCCTGAGGTTTTTCCATTGCCTGAACTGCTTTTTGAGGATGTTCTCCGGTTAGATACAGGCTCCAGTTCCCTTTCTGACCTTGATACTCTTTCGCCCGATTTTCTTCCTGTTGATCCTGATGCCGAATCTGCGGTAATTTCAGCTTCTTCATTGATGCTGCTTTCAGCTAAAATAGTAAGCAGGTCGTCTGCTTCATATTCTTCATCCAGGGTTTCCTGCAGTAATTCTGTAACCTTTGTGAGACCTAATTCTCTTGCAAAACTCCGGGCTGTTCCATAACCGCAGATCTCATAGTGTTCAACTTTCTGGGCACTGGCAATGATGGCGGCATCCAATACTTCCGGCGACATGTCCTCACCCATGATTTTATTTCCTTCCTCTATGATCCCTTTCATGGCTTTGCATTCCTGTTTACCACCAAACAATCCCGAAAAAAATCCTTTTTTCTCTTTATCATCATTCGATCCAAGCAACTTCCTCACCTGATCCAGTCTTTTCTTCTGCATTTCAGTAACCTTCAGGTGTTCTGAAAGCGAATTTTTAAGTGTTGGATTATTAGCATTCTCAATCATCAAAGGCAATGCTTCAATGATCTGCTTCAGTCGCATCCGTCGATGATTCCCTGTTCCGGTATAGCCATAGTTCTGTGAACGGCTCGCTCTGCCGCAGTGCTACATCGCGACGCTTCGCCAGCTCGACGGGATCGATGCGGATGTGCCGGCCGCGCGTATCGAAGAAGCCGGC
>CBIHLW010000234.1:0-5225 GCA_966210755.1 uncultured bacterium | reverse complement strand
ATTTTACTGACGGTAGTGGTAAGAACTGGCCAACGCTGGGCGCTTCGGTCAGTAAATTCACAAGCCCCGGATCATCAAAACCTGAATGGTACCCACAGGCAAGAATAGGATTTGTGCTGGCTTCCCCGGTGTTGCTCCTGAATGAGGGATTGCGAAAGATAAACATTCAGATATACTGTAAACATAACAGCAAATGTTCTTTGCCTGCAGGCTTCAGTGCTATCACCCAATTTATGCCGGCCCTGCAAAATGCAATGGGCGAAACCTTTGTAATTATTTCAAAAAAGCTGGTGGCAGAAGCAGTAAAGAATGGGATATCAACAGCAACTATTGACAAACTGAACCAGTTGCTTCCGGTAATACCACGTGAGGCATGCTGTCCGGGAGAATCCCCTGACCGCCAGGACCGCATACAATTAACAAATGATGATTGGGATAATGAGATTTTGAATACTGCGCCGATTAATGAAAAGGAAAGTTTGATGGAATTGTTTCCTTATCGCCGTTTGTTAAATATGGCTTTCAGTGGAGAGAAGAAATGGATATCACCCGGCCAGATCAATTTATTATCCATCGAGCCTAAGGGTATGGATTATCTCATCCGGATGAATGTGACCATAGATGCTGAACAACCAGGGATCGTTTTTTACAATAAGGATGTTTTAAAGGAAGATTTTGAAACAACATTGCCGCTGGTTAAGATTGAGCTTGATACTGAGATCAGAATAACCTATCCCGGTATGCAGGGCAGTGAACCGGAAAATGAATTTTGCTGTTTTGAAAATTGTCCGCCTTCAGGAATTCAATACATTTCATTATACCAGTTCTTCAGGGAATTGTCTGTTGAGGCAGGCACTGCTCCTGACGAAACACAGATAGAAGTTGAAGTATGCGGGTTGAAGGATATTGTTTTACAGAATGATGAAAATGTAATGGATCCTAACGGAACCGTGTATCCGTTTGGGCCAAGGCCAAAAGTTCCGGATTTTGAATTGATAAATCCTCCGGTGATCGCCACACCAAACCCTAATCTCACAGGACCGGATTTTTATATTGGGTCAAAAGAAGTATTTGGAAAAAAATGGTCTGATGTAAGAGTGAATATTAACTGGAAGGATAAGCCTTCCAATTTCAAGGATTATTACAGGGCTTATTATACCAATCCGGCCGATCCCAATAATGATTATGGACTGGTTCAGGATAATTTCAAAATGAACCTTGCATTTTTAATAAATGGCCAGTGGATAGCTGAAGCAGCTAACCGGAAATTGTTTGATGTGATGCCTTCTACACCATTGTGCGCCAATGCATCAGCCTTCGATCAAACCATAGGTATTAGCTACGATCCGGTACTGTTGAATACGCCTTTCTTTTCTATAGATGATGCTCCATTTGAAAAACTGGAAGGAAATACCAGGAACGGGTTTATCCGGATCAATCTGCGCGACCAGGACTTTCTTCACAAGGATTATGCATTTGTGCTGGCCAGGCAAATGATGGCTTTCGGTCGTTTTCCTGATGCACTGATTGAAGGTGCTGTGTATGTTGATGAAGGAAACTCGGTAATTGTATTCCGGAGTCTGGGTAAGGCAATCGTTGAACTGAAAGATGAAATAAACAATTCAAAGACAGCAGCTGAAACAGCAAGAAATATAGCTGCCGCCTTAAGAGCAGTATACAATAACGCCATTAGCTGGCCGCCACCCTTGTCATCCATTACAAATGCCGAACGGGATAACATCACACCTGGTGTGCATCAGGTTGAAAATGATACGCAGGCAACATTTACACAGGCCAGTCTTACAAAGGTCAAACTTGATACACTCCAGGCGCTGATCGATTTTTTTGATCCTATAACCGGAGAGATCGTAAAAAAACTAAGAGTACTTATTCCAAACGAACCCTGGGCACCGCTCATTAAAAATATTTCACTTGACTATAAAGCATCGGCAAAGATTGCTGATATGGATCTTATCCATCTTTATCCATACGAGAATACGCATAAGAAGGAAGAGATCACGCTTAGGCCCATGCTTTTTCCAACTTATTGCGAAGAAGGCACATTATTCATTGGATTGAAACAACTGGAACCGGGCAGCAACCTGAATATATTGTTTCAGCTGGCCGAAGCCACCGCCAATTCAGAGGCTGGAAAGGCTGAAATTCAATGGGATTTTCTGAGCAATAACCAATGGCTTCCGTTAAGGAATGGATTTGAAGTGTTGAACGATGCTACCAGCGGATTAACTACCTCCGGAGTAATTAAGTTTTCTATTCCGGGAAACATCAATAAGGAAAATACTTTATTGTCCCATTCATTACACTGGATCAGGGCTTCTGCAATCAGTAATGTGATTGCCGTGAGTGAAACTATTGGCATCCACACACAGGCCGTAAAAGCAACTTTCCTTAACACTCCCGCACACGACCAGTTGCGATTGATGGAATCCATAACAGCCAATAAACTTTCCAAACTGGCTGTAGCTGATGCCAGCATTAAAAAGATTGCACAACCTTACGATTCCTTTGATGGCGCCATACCAGAAGAAGAAGGTAATTTTTATATACGGGTGAGTGAGTGGTTGAGACATAAAGGCCGGGGCATACAGAAATTCGATTATGAAAGACTTGTGCTGAATGCATTTCCTCAGATATTTAAGGTGAAATGCATCAATCATAATTTCTGGCTTAAAGCTACAAGATACCGGGTGGATGTAAATGCCGCGCCGGGTTATGTAATGATTGCAGTTATACCAGACCTCAACAAACTGGGAGCTGGTAGTTCCCTGGAACCCAAAGTTCCGGTAAGCCTGCTTGAAAAGATCACGAATTATCTCGTTCAAAGAACATCACCATTTGCGCGTATCAAAGTTGTGAACCCGCGCTATGAAAAGATTGACATGTGCATCAGGGTAAAGCTGATAAAAGGGAAAGATAAAGTGTTTTATGAATCACAGTTGGAAAATGACCTGCGTCTTTTCCTTGCTCCATGGGCCATTGGAGAATATGATAAATTAAATTTTGGACAATGCGTAAACCGCTCCGACGTTGTGCGGTTTATTGAGGCACGGGACTACGTTGATTATATAGTTTGTTTCAGAATGACATTTGAAAGGTATTGTGATGAAGAAAAAACTGTGGAAGTAAATGAAGTATGTCCGCTTACCCCGAGGTCCATTCTGGTGGGTGGCAATATTGATGTATGTATAGCAGAGGATGAATGCGAAAAATGGCAGGATGGAAGAGACGATTGCAGCAGGGTGTTTGATGTTACTACTGTTATGTGCAGTAAAGTGGATCCCGGTCCGGTAGGTTAAAAACAATTTCTATTTCATGGCGAATGGTAATACACATACCAGGTCTATCCTTAAAAATGATCCGGCTTTTGAAGGCCTTGATTTTGCCAGTCTGCGTGCAGAAGGCATTAATCATCTTGCAGAATTTTCGGGTAAAATCTGGACCGACCACAATGTTCACGACCCTGGCATCACCATGCTGGAGTTGCTTTGTTACGCTTTAATTGACCTTGGCTACCGTACAAGATTGCCGGCAGAAGATGTATTAAGCAGGGATCCTTCAATACAAACAGCTGATGATAATTTTTATACACCTGCACAGGTACTTACCTGCAATCCGGTAACAATTATGGATTTCAGGAAGCTTCTGATTGATATCAAAGAAGTAAAAAATGCCTGGGTGGAAGTGCACGAAGAATGGATAAACTGTAATGCAGACCAACCGGCTTCCATTAGCGTCGCTTTTAATTCTACCGGCGATGTTCGATCCTGCAATACTTTTCTGAACGGTCTTTACAAGGTATATATTGAATTGTATAGCGGACCTTATGTGCCAGAATTTAAATGGACTAAAAAAGAAAAGGCGCAAATTGAGGAAATTGTGGAAAAGGTGAGGTCAGTTCTGATGGCTCACCGCAATCTTTGCGAAGACTTCGTTTCCATCACCATACTATGTAAGGAAAAAATTGGTGTGTGTGCTGACATTGAACTTGAGCAAACTGCAGACGCTGAAAAAACCTATGTGGAAATTATTGAGGTGCTCAGAGCTTTTTTTTCACCCGATCCCCGGTACTATACTTTAGCGCAGATGCTGGAAAAAGGGAAGCCCATTGACGAAATATTTGCCGGGCGTCCATTTTTAAAAGAAAGTCACGGTTTTGTAGACGCAGGTGAACTGGAAGGCATACCATTCCGGAAAGAAATACATGTTTCTGATGTTTACAATGCATTATTTGGAATCAAAGGCATACGTACCATCAAAAAACTACGCCTGCGGAATTGTAACAGCCCGGATAATTCAATTCCCGGTGAGTGTGACTGGAAATATTTTCTGCAGGAAAACCATACAGCTGAATTTTCCCTGGAATGCTCAGGTTTGCGTTTTAGTCGTAATTCAATGCCTGTTGGTGTAAATGAAAACAAGTACAGGGATTTTTTCCGGCTGAATTATTCCTTCTCCGGGAAAATTTTACATACTGCGCAGTTGCCTGCTTTGGATCTGCGCATACCCTCAGGAATTTATCATGCTGATCTTGGAAAATATATTTCCATTCAAAATGAGATGCCAAGGGTTTATGGTATAAGTGAAGGGGGAATTGCCGATAATGTTTCACCATTAAGAAAATCGCAGGCATTACAATTAAAAGGATACCTGTTATTTTTTGACCAGTTGCTTTCCAACTACCTTGCCCAGTTAAGCCAGATAAGAAATTTATTTGCCTTCCGGAATAATGAAAATATAAAGGCTACGTATTTTTCCTCATTACCCCTGGAAGTTCCGGATGTACAAAAACTTTTAAGGTTTGGCAGCAGTGGTTCAAATGTTGTGGGCGGTCAGGGTGATATTCTGGTGATACCTGTTCATAAAAATAAGCTGGATGAATATATAGAACAGGGTAAGCTTAAAGATGCTGATATTGAAAATGCATTTGAGCGGATAGAGTTTGTAACAGCTACTGACAGGGATGCGGCGGTATATGGCCTGATAGATGACCTGCAGAACAGGAATTTTACCGTGCAAACAATTGAGAACGCTAAAGGATGCTGGTTCTTTTACATTATTACCCAGTCTGACCAGGTAGCGCTGCTCAGCAGGAAATATTATTTGGATAAGAAACTTGCAGATCTTGCTGCCACCAATGTTTCCTATATCGGCACATTTATTACGAATTACAGGAAGTTTACCCATATCCAGACTTCCATTTCATC